>DATCEZ010000265.1:0-5168 GCA_036509775.1 Acidimicrobiales bacterium | reverse complement strand
GGTTCGCGCCTGGCCCAGAGCGGACAACAGCGCGCCGGGCCCGCCCAGCACCAGGCCGTCGGCCAGGAGGCGCTCCCCTCCGTCCCGGATCTGGGCCCCGCCGGCCCCGGCCGGCGCGGACGCGCCGGTACGGCCTTCGGGATCGACGAAGTACTCGTCTTCGAGCCCGAGGATCGCCCGGCCCCGCACGGCCAGGTGGCGGCGGCGGGCGAGGCCCTGGGGATCGAGGCCCGTGGCCCGGTAGAAGGGCTCAGCCACGGGGGCGCGCCAGTCGACGACCAGCGGTTCGTGGTCCGGGCCCGAGACGGCCAACCGCCCGATGTGGAAGGACTCGCCCAGCAACGGGTTGTCGGACGTCGACTCCACCCCCGGCTCGGGGAGCCGGTCGATCCGCCCGAAATAGAGCGCCTGGTCGCCGACGTCGAGCTGCTCCAGGCGGGCCAGGCTGGTGCGCACCACAATGTCGCGCTCGGTGCGCGACTGGAAGGTGCCGCCCCGGCCCAGGTTGAGCACGCCTTGCAGCATCTGCCGCGCCTCGCCTCGCATGAACTCTAACCCGTCGTAGGCACGGTTGAGGAACTCCTGCTCATCCTGCAGATCTGGATGTTCGGGCACCTCTCCCCTTCCTCCCCCCCGCCCACGGGGAAACGGTTCAGTTTAGACGGCTGCCAACGCCCCGGACGCCGGGCCCCCGGGGTGCCCCCACGTACGATGAGCCGGACCGAAAGGATTGCGATGCTCATTTCGACCATGAACGACGTCCCCGGCTACAAGGTGACCTCAGTGCTCGGCGAGGTCTTCGGCCTCACGGTCCGGTCGCGCAACGTCGGATCCCAGTTCGGCGCCGCCTTCAAGTCCCTGGCCGGTGGCGAGCTCAAGGGGATGACCAAGAATCTCCAGCTGAGCCGGGAGGACGTCACCCAACGCATGGTGGAAGAGGCCGAAGCGCGCGGTGGCAACGCCGTGCTCGCCATGCGGTTCGACACGTCGGAAATGGGCGGGAACTGGACCGAGATCTGCGCCTACGGGACGGCCGTCGTCATAGAGCCGATCGGGTGAGCCTGGCGGCCGACGCCCGCACCGACGTCGTGCGGGCCTGCTTGCGGGAGCCCACCTCCCGCACACCGGTGTGGTTCATGCGCCAGGCGGGTCGCGCGCTGCCCGAATACCGGGCGGCGCGTGGCGCGGGCTCCATCCTCTCGGCTTTCGCCGACGCCGCGCTGTCGGCCGAGCTCACCTTGCAGCCGGTCCGGCGCTACGGCGTGGACGCCGCCATCCTGTTCTCGGACATCGTCGTGCCCCTCCACGCCATCGGATTCGGGGTGGACGTGGAGCAGGGCCGGGGGCCGGTCGTGGCCGAGCCGTTCCGCAGCGAGGCCGACCTGGTGCGGCTCCGGCCGTTCGAGCCGGCGACCGACGCTCCCTACGTCGCGGAGACGGTCGGACTGGTACGCCGGGAGCTCGAGGGGTCCGGTGTGGCACTGATCGGCTTCGCCGGGGCCCCGTTCACTGTGGCCAGCTACGCCATCGAAGGCGCGCCCTCCCGGACCTTTGCCAAGGTCAAGTCGCTGATGCACGGGAACCCCGACCTCTGGCAGCAGCTGACGAGCCGGTTGGCGGCCATGGCCGTGGCCTCGCTGCGGGCGCAGATTCAGGCCGGGGCCCAGGCGGTCCAGCTCTTCGACAGCTGGGCGGGCTCGCTCTCCCCCGACGAGTACGCCCGCTTCGCCCTCCCCTCCACCCGCGCCGTCCTGGAGGGCATCGCCGACCTCGGCGTCCCGACCATCCTCTTCGGCGTCGGCACCGGCGAGCTGCTGGCACTGATGGGCTCGGCCGGCTCCGACGTGATGGGCGTCGACTGGCGGGTCCCGCTCGACGAGGCCCGCCGGCGCATCGGACCCGGACACTCCCTGCAGGGCAATCTCGACCCGGCGCTCTGCCTGGCTCCGTGGCCCGTCGTGGCCGATGCCTGTCGATCGGTCCTGGCCGCCGCCGACCGCGCCACCGACGGCAGCGGCACGGGCCACATCTTCAACCTGGGCCACGGGGTGCTGCCCGAGTCGGACCCGGGCATCCTGGGCGCAGTCGTCGAGTTGGTCCACGCGGAGACCGCCCGGGCATGACGACCGGCGTGCTGCTCATGGCGCACGGCACGCCGGCCAGCACGGCGGAGATCGCCGCCTTCTACACGCGCATCAGGCGCGGTCGCCCTCCCTCCCCCGAGCAATTGGCCGAGCTCGAAGGGCGGTACGCCGCCATCGGCGGTGTCTCGCCCCTCACCGTTCGCACTGCCGCACAGGTCGAGGCCGTCCGTGCCGTCCTCGACGCACGCGCACCGGGCCGCTACCTGGTGTCGTTCGGCGCCAAACACACCGAGCCGCTCATTGAGGAGGCCGCGGGCCTGCTGCGCGCGGCCGACGTCGAACGGGTCATCGGCCTGGTGCTGACTCCCCACGGCTCCACCATGGGCTCGCAGGAGTATCTCGAGCGCGCTGCGGCCGCGCTCGGCCCGACGCCCTTCGTGCCCGTGGCACCGTGGTACGCCGAAGCTTCGCTGGTCGCAACCTTGGCCGCCCGCGTCAAAGAGGCGCTGCGGTCCGCCGACGCCGACGCCGACGCCGACGCCGACGGTCGGGCCACGGTGATCTTCACCGCGCACTCGTTGCCCGAGCGCATTGTGGAACAGGGCGACACCTACCCCGAGCAACTGGCCGAGTCGGCTCGCCTGGTCGCCGAGGCGGCCGGCCTCGACGATTTCAAGGTGGCCTGGCAGAGCGCCGGACGGACCCCTGAGCCCTGGCTCGGCCCGGACGTGCGCGACGTGGTGCGCGCCCTGGCGGCGGACGACCTGGCCGATGCCGTCGTCATCTGTCCCATCGGTTTCGTGGCCGACCATCTCGAGGTGCTCTACGACCTCGACATCGAGGTCGCCAACCTCGCGGCAACCCTCGGCCTCGGCTACACGCGCACGGCATCCCTCAATGACGACCCCGCCTTTATCGCCACCCTGGCCGACGTGATCATCGCGGCCGACGGAGCACACTGACATGGAGCGGGTCGTCGTCGTCGGCGGTGGCATCAGCGGCCTGGCCGCGGCCTGGGAGCTGACCGGCGGCGCCACCCCGCAGCCGGGTACGCCGGCGATCACCCTGCTCGAGGCCTCGCCCCAACTCGGTGGACCCCTGCAGAGCGATGTCGTCGGGGGGCGCGTGGTCGATCTGGGGCCAGACGGCTTCCTCGGACGGCGGCGCGAAGCCGTTGACCTGTGCGGGGAGGTGGGACTGGCCGACTCGCTCGTGCCCATTGCGGCCCGGGGTGCGTCGGTGTGGGCCCGCGGGCGCCTGCGCACCTTGCCCGACGGCCATGCCCTCGGGATACCGACCCGGTTCTGGCCCACGGCGCGTTCGGGCATCGTGGGCGTCCGCGGTTCGCTGGGCCTCGCCCGCGATGTCGTGCTGCCCCGACCTCATGGCCGCGGGCCGATCGGGGACCGCGCCATCGGACCGCTCGTGTCCCACAAGCTCGGCCAGCGCGTCGTCGACATGTTGGTCGATCCCCTCATCGGCGGGATCCATGCCGGCTCGGTCGAGGACATGTCGACCGCCGCGACGTTCCCACCCCTGCTGGCGGCCGCGCAGCGCCGGGGCGGCCTCATGCGGGGCCTGCGAGCGGAGGTGCCGGCGCCCAACCCCGACGGGCCGCCGCTCTTCTGGGCCCTCGACGGCGGCATGGCCTCGCTGGTCGGCGCGTTGGCGACGGCACTGCAAGCGCGCGGCGTCGACATCCGAACGTCCTCACCTGCCGACCGCCTCGAACGCGCCGCACCACGCGGCTGGACCGTGGTCGCCGCCGGCCAGGCCTTCGAGGCGGACGGCGTCGTGCTGGCCACGCCGGCGGCGGCGGCGGCGACGCTCCTCCGCCCGCACGACGACGAGGTCGCCGGGCTGCTCGACGCCATCGACTACGCCTCCGTGGTGCTGGTGACGTTCCAGGTGGGCACCGATGACGTACCCGTCACGATGCACGGCACCGGGTTCCTCGTGCCGCGCCGCAGCCCGCACAAGGGCCGCGAGCCCTGGGCGGTCACCGCGTGCACGTACCTGGATCGCAAGTGGTCGCACCTCGAACGCAGCGATGACGTCCTCCTGCGTGCATCGCTCGGACGCGTCGACGACACCCGGGCGGGCGACTGGAGCGACGAAGAGGTCGCCGAGCGGGCCTGGAGCGAACTGGGCGCGCTCATGGGGGTCGACGGGCAGCCGATCAGCGCCCGGGTCACGCGCTTCGAAAATGCCTTCCCGCAGTACCGCGTGCACCACCTGCTCCGGACCGCCGGCATTGAGTCGGCACTGGCTCGCCTCGACGGTGTGGCCGTGGCGGGCGCGGCCTACCGCGGCGTCGGCATACCCGCTTGCATCGCGAGCGGCCGCAGCGCGGCCACCACGCTCACGCTCTTGTGAGAAGCCTGCCGCGCCGGGGCCGCATCGCCATCCCCTCGGTCGCGGCGGGCGTCCTCCTGGCGCTCTCACTTCCCCCGTGGGGGTGGTGGCCGTTGGGACTGGTCGGGGCCGCGTTGCTCTACTGGCGCCTGGCCGGCCTGTCGTGGCGGGCGCGGATCTGGTCGGGGTGGCTGGCGGGTCTGGGCTGTTATGCGATCGGTCTCTTCTGGGCCCGCGCCTTCAACTGGTACGGCGCCGTCGTCCTCATCCTCGTCGAAGCGCTCTTCTTCGCGGCCGCGGCCGTGGCGACGCCGCCGCGCCGCGGACGTGCGCTCGCCTTCGTGGGCGCCTGCACGCTCGCCGAATCCGTGCGCATGACGTGGCCCTTCGGCGGGCTGCCGCTCGGCGGGGTGTTCCTGGGTCAGGCCCAGAGCCCACTGGTCCAGCTCGCCCGCCTCGGCGGGCCGCTTCTCATCACGGCCGGCGTGTGGGCCGGCGGAGTGGCCGTGGCCACAGCTGGCACTGCCGTCTGGATCCGCGTCGGCCCAGCCCGGGCCAGGCAGACGGACAGGCAGACAGACGGGCAGGCCGGGTCGCCGAGACTCATCGGCACCCTCGTCATGACGGCGGGCATCATCGTGTTGGCCGTCGTCGGCCTGGTCGCGCCCGATGGCGGCGCGCCGCTTCGGTCCGTGCGCGTGGCAATGGTGCAAGGTGGTGGGCAACGAG
>DATCEZ010000264.1:0-5875 GCA_036509775.1 Acidimicrobiales bacterium | reverse complement strand
ACCTACCGATTTCGGGCCCACTCCATGTACGACTCCGATCGATACAGGGACAAGGCGGAGATCGAAGAGTGGAAAAGCCGTGACCCGATCCCAACCCTCGTCGAGCGCCTCACGGCTAGCGGCGCACTCGCCGACGGCGACCTCGAGCGCCTCGAGGCCGAAGTCGACGCCGAGGTGGACGATGCCGTCGCCTTTGCCGAGGCCGGCACCGACGAGGCGGTCGCGGATCTGGAGAGGTTCGTGACCTCCGAACCCGTGCAACGACTGGCGTCGCCATGAGCACGACCACATATCGCGAAGCCATGCGTCAAGCGATCCGTGAGGCCCTCATCAGCGACGACCGGGTGTTTCTGATGGGCGAGGACGTCGGTCACTACGGCGGCTGCTACGCAGTCAGCCTGGGCCTGCTCGAAGAGTTCGGTGCCGAACGGATCCGCGACACGCCCTTGTCGGAGTCGGCCTTTGTCGGGGCGGGGATCGGAGCCGCCTTGGGCGGAATGCGTCCCATCGTTGAGATCATGACAGTCAACTTCAGCCTGCTCGCCCTGGATCAGATCGTCAACAACGCGGCGACAATGCTGTACATGTCGGGCGGGCAGTTCAACGTCCCTCTGGTCATCCGTATGACGACCGGCGCCGGACGTCAGCTCGCCGCCCAGCATTCTCACAGCCTCGAGGGCTGGTACGCGCACGTCCCCGGTCTTCGGGTCCTCGCACCGGCCACGCTGGAGGACGCCCGGGGGATGTTGGGGCCGGCGCTAGAAGATCCAGATCCGGTACTCATATTCGAGCATGGCGGGCTCTACAATGTAGAAGGAGAGTTGGCCGACGACGCCGGGCCGGTCGACATCACGACCGCCGCGGTGCGTCGCCCTGGTACCGACGTGACGATCGTGGCCTATGGCGGCACCCTTCGCACGGCTCTCACCGCCGCCGAGCACCTCGCCGCTGACGGGGTGGATGCCGAGGTGGTCGATCTGCGCTGCCTGCGGCCGCTCGACACAGCGACCTTCGTGGCGTCGGTGGCCCGCACGCACAGGGCCGTCATCGTCGACGAAGGATGGCGCACCGGCAGCCTTTCGGCCGAGGTGAGCGCTCGCATCGTGGAGGAGGTCTTCTACGACCTCGACGCTCCGGTCTCTCGGGTATGCAGCGTCGAGGTGCCGATGCCGTACGCCAAGCATCTCGAGGACGAGGCGCTCCCTCAGGTGGCCGACGTGGTCGACGCGGTGCGCAGGCTGGGGGCCTGAGTGGGTGATTTCACCATGCCTTCGCTCGGTGCCGACATGGAGGCCGGCACGGTTTCGCAGTGGCTCGTCAAGGTGGGTGACGAGGTCCACCGGGGTGACGTTGTCGCCGTCGTCGAGACCGAGAAGTCGACCATCGAGGTGGAGATCTTTGAGAGCGGGACGATCGCAGAGATTCTCGTACCTCCGGGAAAGCGGGTTCCCGTCGGTGCCGTGCTCGCCCACGTCACGTCCGGGGCGGGCCACGCCGCGAACACCGTTCCCTCGGTTTCTACCGCGACGCCCGCTGTCCCGCGGGCGCCGGTGGTCACGGCCGCGCACGCGGCAACCGTTGACGCCGCTATCAGTCCACCGGCCCCCGTGGCCCGTCGCTCGACCGTCCACTCTCCCGTCCTGCGCCACCTGGCGCAGGAGCTTGGGGTCGATCTGGTGACGCTGACGGGGAGCGGACCGGGTGGTGCCGTGACCAGGGCTGACGTGGAGAAGGCGGCGGGGCGGGGCGGCGACGGGACCCGCCGTCGCGGTCGGGCCACCGGCAAGCCGAAGTCCGTGCCGCCGGCCGAACTCCAGCCCGTGACTCGTGTGTCATCTTCACCCCTCGCCCGTCGAAAGGCGGCGGACCTCGGCATTGACCTGTCTGCCGTGCGCGGAACGGGGCCACACGGTTCGGTGATCGAACGCGACGTACAGCTCGCCGCCGCTCCCGCCCTTCCCGAGAAGGCGGGGCCGGGAACGACGGTGGCCGATGACCGTGCCGCGGCCATGCGGCGGGCCATCGGCGCACTTATGGCCCGGTCCAAGCGCGAAATCCCCCACTACTACCTAAGTACGACGATCGATTTGGCGGCGGCGGCGGCGTGGCTTGAGCAGGCGAACATCGAGCGTCCCGTGACGGCCCGTCTCGTCCTCCCCGTTCTGCTGCTCAAAGCCACGGCGCTCGCAGTTGGGCATGTACCGGAGATGAACGGCTTCATGATCGACGACGTCTTCCACCCGAGCGAGGCCGTCCATGTCGGGGTCGCCGTCTCGTTGCGTACCGGCGGCGTCATCGCCCCGGCCATCCACGACACCGGTGGACTCTCCCTCGACGAGCTCATGACGGCGCTGAAGGACCTCGTGGGCCGAGCACGCGCCGGTGTCCTACGCAGCTCAGAGATGAGCGACCCGACCATCACGGTCACGAATCTCGGCGACCTCGGCGTCGAAGCGGTATTCGGAGTGATCTACCCACCACAGGTTGCCCTGGTCGGATTCGGCCGGGTCACCGAGCAGCCTTGGGCGCACGATGGCATGCTGGGTATACGGCCATGCGTTACGGCGACGCTGTCGGCCGACCATCGAGTAAGCGACGGGCATCGAGGTGCCCGCTTTCTGACCGAGATCAACCGTCTGCTACAGGAGCCGGAAAAGCTATGACAAGCGAAGAGGCACGCCAGTTGATCCGATCGGTTCTCCACCAGGTGGCTCCCGAAGCGGACATGGACGACGTCGGAGAGGGTGAGACCCTGCAGGAGGCTCTGGACCTCGACTCGATCGACTTCCTCAACTTCGTGATCGGGCTGAACGAAGAGACGGGGCTCGAGATCCCAGAACGCGACTACCCACAGCTGTCGACGGTCGGAGGATGCGTGACTTATCTGACCTCGACGCGCTGACGGTCCGACCTCTGTGGCATCCCTCGGAGAGATCCTGCGCCGTTTCCGTTTCCACGGTGTGCCCGGCGCGCCAGTCGCCGCCGGCGTGCCCGTCGACCGGGGCGCCCAGTTCGAGGCCGAGCTGACACCGGTCTTCTCGGCTCTCGAGGAGGCTCAGCACGATGCCGAGGACCTCGTAGGCGCGGCGACCCGGGAAGCGGCCCGCCTCCGCGCCGATGCCGCCGAACGAGGACACCGGCTCGTGGCCGACGCCCGAGGGGATGCCGCTTCGGCGCGCTCCGAAGGAGCACAGTCCGTTCTGACCCAAGCGGAGAGAGAGTGCATCGCGCTGCTGGCGGCGGCCGCGACGGAAGTCGATCGGATCAGCCGTGTCGGGGCCGAACGCACACCAGCCGTTGTGGATCATGTGGTCCGCTGGGTCTTCACTCTCGGGGATCCACTACCTTGACCGTCGGCTGGGTGGCGGCGGGGGTGCGAGGGCGAGGGTTGGCACGGCGCCGTCTCGGGCGCGACGGCGTGCAACGCGTGGCGGCGGCCGGGTCCCTGGCCGGGGCGCTTGTCACCCTGGCGTCTACGCCCTACGGACGCGAGGTCCGACCCGACATGGACCTGGCGTCGGCCCAACATGCGGTTTCGGCCACCCTGCTGTGGCACCTGCGGGTCCTGGCCGGCTGGGGCCCACCGCTCGGTGCCGGGGCCCTGCGGCTCCTTGGAGCGGGTTTCGAGGTGGCCAACGTGATCGGCCATCTGGCGCGCCTGCACGACCGGCCGGCCCCCCCGCCCTATGCGCTCGGCTCCCTGGCCACGACATGGCCGGCGGTGGCGGCGGCGCGGAGTCCGGCCCAGGTCCGACGGGTGCTGAGTTCGTCGGCCTGGGGCGACCCCGGGGGGGACGATCCTGCCGTGGTTGCCCTGTCATTGCAGCTCGGCTGGGCCCGTCGGGTCTTCGACGGCGTACCGGCAGCGGCTGACTGGGCGGTGTCCGCTGCCGCCCTGGTGATCGCCAGGGTTCTCGGGGCCGACGCTCTTTCCGCGGTGGGTCCCTCGGCGCGACGTGACGCCACCCACGTCCTCGGAAGACGCTGGCAGCAGGCCGGGTCCATCGGGGAGCTCGCCCGACATGTGTCCGGCGCCGCCGGCCTCGTGCTTCGGGACGTGGACGGGCCCGAGGACCTGTGGCGAGCCGAGGTCCGCTGGTGGACCACCGTCGAGTCCACCGGCGCCACCCTGGCGACGCACCCCCGGCCCGACCTGTCCAGTGGGATCGGGGTGGCCGGACTGCTCGCCGCTGACGCTTGGTGGACCCGCGCCGCCCTGGCCATCGCGGCGGGCGGCGGCGGGGACCCGGCCGAGGTGCTCGATGCCGTGGCGTGATGCGTTCGAGCCCATCCGTATGGACCGCGTCGCGGTGGTGGCTCCCCGTGATCAGCTGCGCCGTGTGTTGGTGGCCGTCGCCGAGGCCGGCGTCGTCCAGGTCGAGTTGATCGGAGAGCAGGGCGGCGGCCCGGCGACCGATGCCCTGCGACGAACCCACCAGAAGATCGGCCTCCTGCCGTCCACAGAACCGGTCCCGGCGGCGCCGTGCCTGGCTCCCGATCCCCCTGATCTGGTCGTCATCGAGCGGGCCGGCCGGCTCGGTGAGCTGGCCGGCGAGGCCGAGCTCGAGCGTGTCGTCGCCGGGTCCTCGCATCACGGGGCCGTGGCCGCCCTCGTGGGCTGGAGCCCGAAGGCGGCCGTGGATCCGTTGGCCGGCCGCCTCGCCCTGCTCGGGGGGGCCGTGGTCCGTCTGTCGATTCCCCGGGGCGCCGAGCCACCGACCCTGATCGAAGCCAAGGGAGCCACTGGTGCCTTTCAGCCTCTGGTCGACACGTATGCCACCGTCCCCTACGCGGACCTCAATCCGGCTGCGCTCGCAGGGCTCGCCTATGTGGTGATGTTCGGGATGATGTTCGGCGACGTCGGTCACGGCGCTCTGCTCGTGGCCGCCGGACTGGTGCTGGCCGCCGGGCACCCGTCCTCACTCGCCCGCTTCCGACGCCTGACACCGTTCGTCATCGGCGCCGGGGTGGCGAGCACTCTTTTCGGACTGGCGTTCGGCGAGATGTTCGGTCCCACCCATGTCGTCGGGGCGCTGTGGCTGTCGCCGCTCGACCATCCGACAACGCTGCTCGCCGTGGGCATCGCCGCTGGTGCCGGCTTGCTGGCCGTGTCCTACGCTCTGGGGACGGTCAACCGCTGGCGAGAGGGCGGCCCCGTCCGGGCTCTAGTGGCCACATCTGGGCTGGCAGGCGCCGCGCTCTATCTCGGTATCGCGGTCGTCGGCCTCGGATGGTATCGGCACTCGTCCGTCGTCGTGACGTTGGGCGCGGCACTGGTCGTCGCCGGACTCGGGTTCGGCTTCTTTGGGTGCTACGCCGAGGCCGGAGGGCGCGGCACCGGGGTGGCTCAGGCTGGGGTCGAGATGTTCGATGCCGTCCTGCGCATCGGTACCAACACCGTGTCGTTCGCCCGGCTGGCCGCCTTCGGTCTGACCCATGCCGCCCTCGGAGGCATCGTATGGTCGGGAACGACGGGCCTCTGGCATCGGGGTCCTGCCCTTCGCCTCGCCGCCGCCGCGGTGTTCGTCGCCGGGAACGCGGTGGCCTTCGCCCTCGAAGGCCTGGTGGCCGGTGTGCAAGCACTTCGACTTGAGTACTACGAACTGTTCAGCAGGATCTTTACCGCCGAAGGCCGTCAGTTTCGGCCATGGCATGTCCCGACCCTCTCGATGAAGGAGACACCATGCTCGCCTGGTTGATCGGTCTGCCCCTACTCGCCGCCGCCGCGGCCGGCGTCGGCGCCCAGCTCCGCCGGCGCCCGCGGGCGACACTGCGGGTCGTGAAGTTCGTCAACCTGCTGCTCCTTGTAGGAGGGGGCGTACTCGTCGCCTTGGCCGCGTCGGCCTCCCCGAGTGCGGCCGCGACCACCGGCGTT
>DATCEZ010000263.1:0-4291 GCA_036509775.1 Acidimicrobiales bacterium | reverse complement strand
CCGAGGCCATGGTGGCGTTGGCGCAGGGGATCAGCGCCACCGGCTTCGACTCGCTCTGGCTACCCGAGGTCCTCACGCGGCCGGGGCCCGACCCACTGGTCGGGCTGGCCTGGGTCGCCGGCGCGTGCCCCGGGCTCAAGGTCGGGACAACCATGTTGTTACCGGGGCGCAACCTGGTCTGGCTGGCCAAGGCGGTGGCGACCCTCGATGTGCTGTCGGGCGGCCACTTCCTCGTGACTTTCGTGCCGGGTCTCGCGGTCGGTGGCGAGCGCAGCGCCATCGGGATCTCGAGCGCGGCGCGTGCGGAGCAGATGGAGGACGCGCTGCCGGTGCTCCGCCGCCTGTGGGCCGGCGAGGTTGTGAGCCACGACGGACCGGCGGGTTCGTTCGCCGACGTCTCGGTCTCGCCGCAGCCGGCTCAGGATCCCTTCGACGTCTGGCTGGGCGGGAACGTCCCCGCCGCGCTGGAGCGCTGCGGGCGCCTGGCCGACGGCTGGCTCCCGGCCTTCTGCACCCCGGGCGACGCCGCCGAGGGCAAGGCGGTGATCGATCGCGTGGCGGGCCAGCACGGGCGGGCCATCAGCCCGGAGCACTTCGGTGTCAGCCTGGCCTACGCGCCCGAAGGGACGGACCTCAGCGCGCTGGCATCGTCACCGTTGGCCCGGCGGGCCCGGGGCCGTCCGCCCGAAGAGATCATCCCGGTCGGGCGCGGCGGCTTGCGCCACAAGCTCGAGCAATTCCTCGAGGTCGGGTTCTCCAAGTTCGTCGTGCGCCCGATGGCGCCGCCGGGGGAGTGGCCGCGGGAACTCGAGCAGCTGGCGGACGCGGTGGGCGACCTGCAGACGTGACCGGGGCCGCGCCGGCGACCCCTACGCTGCCAGCAATGCCCGCGCGCCCTCTCACCCTCATGGCGGTCCACGCCCATCCTGACGACGAAGCGATCAGCACGGGCGGGATCCTCGCCCGCTACGCGGCCGAAGGGGTGCAGACCGTGCTGGTCACGTGCACCAACGGCGAGCTCGGCGACGCGCCCGGTGGGATCAAGCCCGGCGAGCCCGGGCACGACGAATCGGTGGTGGTGCCGCTGCGGCGTCACGAGCTCGAAGCGAGCTGCGAGGTGTTAGGCGTGTCCAACCTGGAGCTGCTCGGCTACCACGACTCGGGGATGGAGGGCTGGCCGCAGAACGATCTTCCCAATTCGTTCTGGCGCACGCCGGTGGCGGATGCGGCGAACCGCCTGGCCGCACTCATGCGCGTGTACGAGCCCCAGGTGGTCGTGACGTACGACGAGAACGGTTTTTACGGGCACCCGGATCACATTCAGGCCAATCGCGTCACGCACGCGGCCATTGCGGAGTGGGGCGTCCCGACCAAGCTGTACTACACGGCCATGGCCCGATCACGGCTGCACGGCTTCCGCGACATCATGGCCGAGGCCGGCATGGAACTCCCCGAAGAGGTGCAGGAGAATCCCGACTTCGGGACGCCCGACGAGCTGATCACGACGACGGTCGACGTCAGCGACTCCACCAAGCAGAAGTACGGGTCGCTCGCCGCGCATGCGAGTCAGAGCGACAACATCTTCTTTCTGAAGATGGGCGAGGACGTCTTCGGCCGCATCATGGGAGCGGAGAGCTTCGTGCGGGTGCAGGACTCGACCGGTGCGCCCGTGCCCGAAGACGATCTCTTCGCCGGGCTCCGATAGTCCCGAGCCGGGCCTGCGCCCCCCCGGGAGAGAAGGGACGCAGAGCCCGGTCCGGTGTGGTCCCTACGTCGCGTTGCCGACCGGGGTGGTGCCGGCGCGAGCGCGGAGAACCGATCCGACGAGACACATGACGGCGGCGGCGATGAAGACGACCGAAGCCAGTATCTCGATGGTGAAGGATTCCTTGGCGAAGGGGGCCAACCAGGAATCCTTGAAGCCGAACAGCCCGAGCCCCACCGACAGGAGGAAGCCGGCGATGTTGGAGAGGGCAAAGCCGAGCCCGATGACGGCCGCCCACAGCCGGCGGACCACCACCACGCCGATGCCGATGACGAGCCCGGCGATCGACTGCAGCAGGAAGAGGGGGCCGATGGTGGGGATGGAGCGGTAGCCGTCGGTCTCGCTCCGCAGGTGGAAGTGGACGGCAGCGGACCAGATCAAGAGCGCGCCACCGATGACGAAAGCGACGGTGGCAGCGAGGTCCAGGGGGCGGCGGGAACGGCCGGGGCCGACCACCAAGAGGGCACGGAGCTTGTCCATACGAGGCATCCGGAGGCGGGGCGCCTCGTGGATGTCAGTGCTGGTCGTAGCCACAAGAGGCATACGGGCCGGGGCCGCACCGGGATTGCCCCGGGCGGGGTGAATCCCCAGTGTAGGGACGTCCGTATACCTGTGGATGAGAGAATCTGGTGTGGCCGAGGGCGAACTGTCCGACGAGGCCCTCCTGGCCGGCATGGCTGTGGGGGACCAGTCCGCCGCCGTCACCTTCACCCGGCGCTACCAGCGACGGGTCTTCGGCCTGGCCTACTCCATGACGAGCGACGCCGGCCTGGCCGAGGACGTGGCCCAGGAGGCGATGGTCCGGGTGTGGCGCCATGCCCCCGTGTTCGATCCGCGGCGGGGCTCGGTGACCTCGTGGGTGCTGACGATCACCCGGAACTTGGCCATCGACCACCTGCGCATGCGGCGCGCCGTGCCGACCGACCCCGACGACTTCGCCGCCACCGCCATGGCCAGCGCCGAGCACAACCCCGAGGATGCGGTGCGCAGGGGCGACGTGCGCCAACTCGTGCGGGGCGCGCTGGGGACGCTTCCTGAGGAGCAGCGCCGGGCCGTGGTGCTGGCTGCCGTCTACGGCAGGACGGCGCTCGAGATCAGCGAGTCCGAAGGGATCCCGCTCGGCACGGCGAAGACACGAATCAGGACGGCGTTGATCCGCCTGCGGGCGGCCGTCGAACGGGCAGAGGGCGCGCGCGATGAGTGAGGAGCGGGGGTGCGAGGAGTACGGCAACGAGTTGGCCGAGCTCGCACTGGGCGTGCTCACCGGCCGCGAGCGGGCGCGGACGCTGTCCCATGTGGAGTCGTGCGCGCGCTGCGCCGAGGAGCTCGAGATCCTGTCGCGCACGGCCGACACGGTGCTGCAGGCGGCCCCGGACATGGAGCCGCCGTTGGGTTTCGAAGTGCGGCTGTTCGAGCGGATGGGTGTGACCGACGCGGCGCCCCGGCGACGCCGGGGGCGGGGTCGTGGCCGGGGCATCCGCCCGTCGCGCTGGGTGCCGGCCGTGGTGGGCGTCGCCGCGGCGGCCCTGGTGCTCGGCATCGGGCTCAGCTTCGCGTCGTCGCCGAACCAGAATAAGAACCAGGCCGCTCGGCCATCGCCGACGCCGACCTCATCACATCAGGTCGTGACGGCGGCTCTGGTGTCGGACGGCAAGACGGTCGGGCGCGTCATGACCTTCGACGGCAACAAGCCGTGGATGTCGATGATGCTGGACGACTCGAGCGCGCGCGGGACGGTGCGCTGTGTCGTGGTCACCGAGGACGGCAAGGTCCACACGGTCGGGACCTTCGAGTCCCGTGAGGGCTACGGAGCCTGGATGGCCCCGCTCCACGTCAACCCGGCCACGGTGCGCACGGCGGAGGTGGAGTCGCCCAGCGGGACGGTGATCGCCACCGCCACGCTGAGCTGACCACCTCAATTAGTACCGGTAGGTGTCGGGCTTGTACGGGCCCTCGACCGGCACGCCGATGTAGTCGGCCTGCTCCTGGCTCAACGTGGAGAGCTTCACGCCCAACGCGCCGAGGTGCAGCCGGGCCACCTTCTCGTCCAGGTGCTTCGGCAGGACGTAGACGTCGTTGACGTACTGGCCCGTCTGGTTGAAGAGCTCCATCTGCGCCATGGTCTGGTTGGTGAACGAGTTGGACATGACGAAGCTCGGGTGACCCGTGGCGTTGCCCAGGTTCAGCAGACGGCCCTCCGACAACACGATGATGGCGTGGCCGTCGGGGAAGATCCACTTGTCGACCTGCGGCTTGATGTTGACCCGCTCGATCCCCGGCGTGTTCGTCAGCCCGGCCATGTCGATCTCGTTGTCGAAGTGTCCGATGTTGCCGACGATGGCCTGATGCTTCATGCCCGCCATGTGCTCGGCGGTGATGATGTCCTTGTTGCCGGTCGTCGTGATGATGATGTCGGCCTGCGAGAGGATGTCTTCGAGCGTGGTGACCTGGAAGCCCTCCATGGCCGCCTGCAGCGCGCAGATCGGGTCGACCTCGGTGACCACGACGCGGGCGCCCTGACCGGCC
>DATCEZ010000262.1:0-6730 GCA_036509775.1 Acidimicrobiales bacterium | reverse complement strand
GGCGCCATTTCCCTGGAAGAGATCGAGGACGCGGTCGTCGACGGGGACGCTGTCGTCCCGGCCCACAGCGGCACGGCCCGAGCCGCCCTGTCGCACCGCACGTTCCGCATCGTCTTCCTGGGCGCCTTCGCCTCGAACATCGGCACGTGGATGCAGAACGTCGTCCTCGGCGCCTACGCCTATGACCTCACGCATTCAGCGACCTTCGTGGGTGTCATCATCTTCGCTCAGCTCGGGCCGACCCTGGTCCTGCCGATGGTGGGCGGCCTGCTGGCGGACAAGATCGACCGGAAGCGCTTCCTCATCATTCTGTCGGTCGAGCAGCTGGTGTTCTCGCTCGGGGTGGCACTGGTAGCCGCCTCGCCCCATCCCTCCCACGTGTTGCTGGTGATCATGGTTCTCGGCGTGGGGGCCGGAAGCGCAATGTTCGGACCGGCCTACTCGGCGGTGCTGCCCGGACTGGTGGGCAAGGAGGACCTGCCGGGCGCCATCTCGTTGAACTCGGCGCAGATGAACGCCTCCCGCGTCATCGGCCCGGTCATCGGCGGCCTGTTGTACTCCCTGGTCGGTCCGGCCTGGATCTTCGCCGGGAACGCAGCCACCTACCTCTTCGTTGTCGCCGCGCTCATGCTGGTGACACTGCCCGCAGTACGGCAGACGCCGACCGGAGCCAGCCGCTGGCGCCAGCTCACAGCAGGCATCACGGTGGCACGGCACGACAGGGTGGTGGGCCGGTGCCTCGTCACCGTGTTCGTGTTCTCGCTCCTGGCGCTGGCCTTCATCGGGCAGATGCCGGTGGTCGCCGCGCACAACCTGGGTATCAACCTCTCGAAGTCCGCCGACTACGGGATCCTGTACGCCTCGTTCGGTACTGGTGCCCTCATCGGTGCCATCTCCATCGGCACCGTCTTCGCCCGGACGTCGAAGCCGATGCTGGTGCGCGTCTGCCTGGTGGGCTATTCCCTGTCGCTCTGCGCCTTCGCCTTGCAACGCAGCACGGTCCCGGCCGACGTGGCCGTCGCCATCACCGGCGCCTTTTACTTCGCGTTCATCACGGCGCTGAACACCACCCTGCAGGCCCGGGTGCACGAGAACGTCCGGGGCCGGGTGATGGCGCTGTGGATGATGGGCTTCGGTGGGACGGTCGGCGTCGGGAACCTGCTCATCGGTCCGGTGGTGGGGGCCCTGGGCATCACCACCGTGCTGCTGTTCGGCGCCGTCGTCGCGTTGGGCCTGGCCTGGTACGCCGACGTGCGGCCGCCGCCCGAGGTTCAGGTGGTACTGGGGGCCGAGCTGGCCCAGTAGGCCTCGCGCAGGGCCTTCTTGTAGAGCTTGCCGTTCTCGCCCCGGGGCAGGAGGTCGGTGAAGTCGACCGTGCGCGGGCACTTGTAATGGGACAGGTTGGCCCGGCAGAAAGCGATGAACTCTTGCTCGAGGTCGGGGCCGGGCACGATGCCGGGGGCAGGCTGTACGACTGCCTTGACCTCCTCCCCCATTTCGGGGTCGGGAATGCCGAAGACGGCGACGTCGGCCACGGCGGGGTGCAGCACCAGGACATCCTCGATCTCCTGCGGGTAGATGTTGACCCCACCCGAGACGATCATGAACAGCTTGCGGTCGGTCAGGTACAGGTAGCCGTCGACGTCGACATGCCCCACGTCCCACAGCGTGGACCAGCCCTTGTCGTTGAACGTCTGGCGGGTCTTCTCGGGATCGTGGTTGTACTCGAAGGTGGCGGCGCCACTGCGTGAGCCGAAATAGACCACGCCGTCGTCACCCGTCGAGAGGTCCTCGCCGTCATCACCGCAGATATGCACCTCGCCCCAGATGGCCTTGCCGACGGAGCCCGGGTGCGTCAGCGACTCGGCGGAGGTGATCCACGTCATGCCCAAGCCCTCGGTACCCGAGTAGTACTCGTGGATGACCGGGCCCCACCACTCGATCATGCGGCGCTTGACCTCGGGCGCGCAGGGCGCGGCGGCGTGCACCACCGATCGCAGGGAGGAGAGGTCGTAGCTGCTGCGAACCTCTTCGGAGAGCTTGAGCATGCGCACGAACATGGTCGGGACGAACTGGGCGTGCGTGACCTTGTGCTGCTCTATGAGGGCCAGGCATTCCTCGGGGTCGAAGCGCTCCATGACCACGACCGTGCCGCCCATGCGCTGCGCCGTCATGGACCACACCAGCGGGGCGGAGTGGTACAGCGGGGCAGGGCTGAGGTACACGTCCCCGGGGGCGAAGCCCATGATCCCGCCCAGCATGCCGAAGAGGACGACATCGGAGCCGAAAGGCTGACCGGTCAGCGGGCGGCGGATGCCCTTGGGGTGCCCGGTCGTGCCGGAGGAATACAACATGGCGGAGCCCTCGACCTCCTCGGCCAGTGGCTCGGCCGGGGAGGCGGCGACGAACTCGTCGTATGAGAGGTGGCCGGCGGCGGGCGTGGCGCCGATCATCAGCCTGCGCTCGACTGCGGGCGTGCGTGTCAGGAGCTCCGTCGCCAGGGGTGCGAGCTTCTCCGAGGTGATCAGGGTGTGGGCGCCGCAGTCATCGACGATGTAGGCCGCCTCGTCGGCGGCGAGGTGGGTGTTGACCATGGTGTAGTAGAGGCCTGACCGCTGGAGTGCGAACGCGACCTCGTGGGTGCGGTCGTCGTTGGGCAGCAAGACGGCAACGTGGTCCCCGGGGCGCAGGCCGTCCGCGAAGAGGGCCCGGGCCAGACGACTCGAGCGCTCCTCGAGCTGGGCGAACGTCACGACCTGGCCGGTGGCGGTGATGACGGCGGGCCGATCGCCGTCGATGGCGGCATAGGTGGCGGGTCGAAAATGGGTCGGACGGGCGTCGTCGGGGCTCACCGCCCTCTTCTAGCCCATGCGACGGCTGGAGCGCCCACCCGGGGCGGGACGGACGGCCGTAGTCCGGGCGCCCTACCTGCGTTCTCAGGGTATGGCCGAGAGCAGGACCGACGACCGACCTCCGTACCGTTGCCCGCCCTGCCCGGGGCCGCCGACACCATGACCCGTACCTACTGCACCATCCTCTCGACGAACTATCTGCCCAAGGCGCTCGCCCTGGCCGAGAGCCTGCGCCGCCATGAGGGCGGGGCGATCCTACGGATTCTGTTCATCGACGTGGCGGAGGACGATCAGCTCCCGGAGCTGACGGGCGTCGAATGCCTGAGCACTGCGTCGCTGGGGCTTTCCCGGCGCACGGTGCGTGAACTCGTGATGTCGTACGACCTGGTCGAGTTCGCCACCGCGGTAAAGCCCCTCTTGCTGCAACGCCTCCTCGAAGACGCCGAGCAGGCGGTCTACCTGGACCCCGACACGTACCTCACCGCCCCTCTGCTGGAGTTGCCGGGCGCACTCGAGGCGTCGGAGGGCGGCATCCTCCTCACCCCCCACTTCCTCGGACCGCCGCCGGCGGGTGCGGACCATTCCGACGGGCATCTCCTCCTCGTGGGCGTCAACAATCTCGGCTTCTGCGCCGTCGACCGCCGATCCCTCGCCGCCCTCGACTGGTGGTGGTCCCACCTGAGCACCGAGTGCCTCTACGACCCGCTGGCCGGACTCTTCGTCGACCAGAAGTGGATGGACATCGGGAGCTCGCACTTCCAGGCGGCCAGCTTCCGCCACGCCGGGTACAACGTGAGCGTCGCCAACCTGTGGGAACGGCCACTCCAGCTCGACGAGGAGGGGTACCGGATCGCCTCGACTGGCGAGCGGCTCCGACTCTTTCACTTCCATGCCTTCGACTCGAGCGCGCCGGAGAAGCTGTCGCTGCGCGCCCAGGACTCCTACGCGCACCTGGTGCAGGACGACAGCGTGCTGCTGCAGCTGTGCAAGGAATATGCCGCCGTCCTGACGTCGTACGAGGAGCGGCTGCCGCCGGCACCGCCATACCCCTACGCGACCGACTTCCGTGGGCGAACGATCTCTCGCCAGCTGCGCCGCGCCTACGGGAGGGAGCGTCAGCACAGCGCCGTCCCGTTGCCTTCGCCCTTCGAGCCGTCGGAGGCGCCGGCCTACGAACGGTGGCGACGGCGGGCGTGGCTGGCTATCGGGCGCGGGCTCCTGCAGGAGGGGGCCAAATGCGTGCGGATCGTTCTCCCCGAGGAGTACGACCACGTCAAGAAGCGCTTCCCACGGCTGGCCGGGAAGCTCAACGACCGCTTCGCCGGCGGGAGCGGCAGCTGGCGTTGAACGGGGCCCGGAGCGAGACATGACGGCAGTCGGGGCGCATGAACCGACGTCGACCGTCCTGTCCTGGCCGCGGCAACTCGACCCGGCCGAACGATATTTCTGGCTGCTCGACCGCCTGGCCTGCGCAACGGTTGGCGCGATCGCCGAGCTCGATCGCGTCCTGACGCGAGGGGAGCTCGCAGCGGCCCTCGCCGCTGTTCAGCGCCAACATCCGCTCCTGCGGGCGCGCATTGAGGTTGTCGATGGCCAGCCACTCCTCGTCGAAGCCTTTGAGCCAATCCCCCTCACCATGCGCGACGGCGACACTGCGGGGTGGACGGTCGACCTCGCGGCACTGCTCGACCAGCCCTTTCCAGAGGACGCCGGACCAATGGTTCGGTTGGTCTCCCTTCCGCTCGGAGCGGAGCATTCGGCCGTCACTCTCCTGGTGCATCACGCGCTGATCGACGGGCGGGGTGCGGCGGCCGCCTTGCAGCAGGTGCTCCGGTCGGCGGAGTCCGGTGCCAGCGCTGATTCGTCGGCCATGGCGATCTCCCCCCTACCGCCACTGCACGACCGCTTTCCACCGGAGCGCCGAGCGGCCCGCGCCGTACGCGACGTTCTGTCCGACGTGCGTGCTGAGCGAGCCGGCCGGCCCGCCCCGGACGGGTACCCGTTTCATTCCCGGCACGTGCCGACCCGCCGGACGCGACTCCACGCGATCGTGGTCGAACCCGTGGGCCAGCTGGTCTCGGCCGCACGTGACGCCAAGGCCACCGTGCACGGGCTTGTCGCGGCGGCCGCCCTGCAATCGGCCGCCGCACTCGTCGCCGAGGACCGGCAGCTGACCCTCGCCGTCGCCTCGCCGACCGATCTCCGTGTCCCGGTGGAGCCCCCCTCGTCCGACGACGAGGTCACGATGGCCACCGGGCTGCTCTGCACGCCCTACACCGTGGACGCAGAGGTCCCGGAGCTGGCGCGGCGCATCAGTGCGCAGACCCACCGCGAGCTCGCTCGTGGCGAGAGCCATCTGTTCTACCGCCTGGCCCGCGCCGGTTCCTTTGCCGCCACAGAGAGCGGGCTGGACGAGTTCGCGTCGTGGCTGGGCGCAGCGGCGCCGAACATCGGGGTCAGCAACGTCGGCGTCGTGGAGAGCGGGAGTGATCCCGCATGGATGCGCTCCTTCAGCTTGGCACTGAGCCCCTCGGCCAATCAGCTCGCCTTCGTGGGCCTTACCACCTACCGAGACCGTCTGACCATGTTGGTGACGACCGATGAGGAGAAGCTCCCACGCCCGGTAGCCGACGCATTCGTGACCGGCTTGGCGCGTCGAGTCGGGGCGCGGCGATGGCCCGGCAGCGCGGCCCCGTCGGTCGAGCACGCGGCCACGGGACGGCGGCCTCTCGGGGCAGCAGCGAGGACTGCCTCGAGCCCGGCTTAGCTCCTCCGACGCCAGTAGGCGCCGAACCCGTCGATGTCGATGATCGCCTCGTCGATGCCATTCGCTTTGCGGTAGTCGCGCACGGCCAGACCCGCCTGCGACTGATGGCTCCCGAAGTCGTCGATGACGCAGAACCCGCCGGGCGAGAGCTTCGGGTACAACGCCTCGATGGCCTGCCAGGTCGACTCGTACATGTCGCCGTCGAGACGCATGAGTGACAGTCTCTCGATCGGTGCGGTGGGCAGGGTGTCCTTGAACCAGCCCACCAGGAACTTCACCCGCTCGTCGAGAAGGCCGTAGCGGGCGAAGTTGTGCCGCACCTGGTCCGCACCGACACTCAGGCCGCCCCGGGTGTACAGGTCATCGCCCGTGTCCGCCGGGTACAGCTTGACGTTCGGCGGGGGCAGACCCTGGAACGAGTCGGCGACCCAGACCGTCCGGTCGGTGTCGCCCCCCGCCACCAGGTTCGCCTTCATGAAGATGCATGCCCCGCCTCGCCAGACGCCTGTCTCAATGAGGTCGCCCGGCACGTCGTCGGACAGCACGGCCTGCACGCAGTGCTGAATGTTGTCCATGCGACGCAGGCCGATCATCGATTCGGCACGCGCCGGCCAGTCTCGTCCCACCTCGCGCGAGGTCGGGTCGTACGCCTTCTTGTAGACGATCTCGACGTTGATCCGAGCTGCCGCTTGGCCGGCAAAATTCGCCAGGCGGCGCTTCCACGACCTCGACCCCGCCGTGCGCACGCCACCGAGGATGCTGTCGTTGTCCTCGGTCAGCGCTCCCGTCAGGCTGCGTTTGAGCAGGTCAAGATAGAGGGACGTGGCTTCTGTGGTCTGCTCGATCGTCACCGAGGAGGAACGGCCGAGCAACGGGCGTCCTACGCCGGAACCTCCACAATGCCCTGATCGGCCTCAGGGCCCTCCCCGCGGTGAAAGTAAGCCAGGCTCTCAGGCAGGCTCCGGACCGCTTCGGCGGGGTTCCCGCTGTAGAAGGTCAGCTCCTCGTTCAGCGGGGTGTTGACCACCGAATGGGCCGAAATGACGCAGCGCGAGGGGATCCGCGCACCGCTCAGCAGCGTGGATCCCGACATGACGGCGGTGTGGTGGCC
>DATCEZ010000261.1:0-14489 GCA_036509775.1 Acidimicrobiales bacterium | reverse complement strand
TGGTCGGTGGCCACGAGGGATCAGGTGTCGTGACCGAGGTCGGTCCCAATGTGACGCAGGTCGCCGTGGGCGATCACGTGGCCGTGTCCTTCATCCCGTCCTGTGGCACCTGCCACTGGTGCGCCTCGGGCCGGCAGAACCTGTGCGACCTCGGTATGACCACGCTGGCTGGCGGCATGATCAGCGACGGAACCTATCGCTACCACCTGGCCGGCGAGAACCTCGGCCGCATGGCCCAGCTGGGCACCTTCGCCGACGAGATGGTCTGCCACGAGAACTCGCTCGTGCGCATTGAGCCCTACGCCAACATGAAGGCGGCTGCACTCATTAGCTGTGGCATCTCCACCGGCTTCGGATCGGCGGTGGACCGGGGCAAGGTCAAGCCGGGCGAGACGGTCGTGGTGGTCGGGTGCGGCGGCGTCGGTTCCGGCGCCATCCAGGGCGCCCGCATCGCCGGGGCACGCAACATCGTGGTGGTCGACCCCGTGCCGTTCAAGCTCGAACGGGCCATGGAGATCGGCGCGACCCACACGGCGGCGACGCTGCTCGACGCGCAGATGATGCTGCCCGAGCTCACCATGGGCCGCAACGCCGATGTGGTCATCCTGACGCCGAGCGTGCTCAAGGGCGAGCTCATCGCGCAGGCGTGTGGACTCGGGTCCAAGGACGCCCGCATTGTGGTCACGGCCATCGCGCCGTTCGACCAGATGGACGTGAAGCTCAACCTCTTCAACCTGGCCATGTTCAACCAGGCCATCCTCGGCACGGTGTTCGGTTCGCAGAGCCCGCGGGTCCAGGTGCCGAACCTGCTCAACCTCTTCGAGGCCGGCGAGCTGAAGATCGACGAGATCATCACCCAGGAGTACACACTCGACCAGGTACAGCAGGGCTATGAGGACCAGGCTGCCGGCACCATCGTGCGCGGCGTGGTGAAATTCGACAGCTGATGTTGCTCAGCCGAGGTGGCGGCTGAACCCCTCGGGGATCACCAGGTCGTCGGGGCTCAGGTCGTGGATGGACGCGTGCCCGAGCCCCAGGAGCGTTGACTCAATACCGCTGCGCATGATGTCGAGCACGTTCTCCACTCCGGCCTGACCGTTCGCTGCGAGTCCCCACAACGAGGCGCGGCCGATCATGACGGCTTTCGCTCCCAGCGCCAGCGCCTTGACGGCGTCGCCGCCGCGCCGGATGCCACCGTCGAGGAGGACGTCGATCTGATCTCCTACTGCCTCGGCCACCGCCGGGAGGGCGCGGATGGTGGCCGGGGTGCCGTCGAGATTGTTGCCACCGTGGTTCGACACCGAAATGGCGCTGACGCCGGCGTCGACGGCCCGCTTGGCGTCGTCCACGCGGCTCACGCCCTTGAGCATGAACTCGCCGCCCCACTGCTCGCGCAGCCAGGCCACGTCGTCCCAACTCGGCGGCGGCGTCCCCATCCATTCGCCGTAGGCGCCGAAGAATGTGGGCCCGGTCTGGCCCTTCGCCACCATGTTCGGCGTCGTCAGGTCGGGGTACTTCCCGGTGCGGGTGAACGAGAGCAACCAGGCGGGGTGCGCCAGGGCCTCGGGGGCGAAGCGCAGCATCGCCTTGAGGTCGACCGTCTCGGGGATGGTGGGACTGCCCCAGTCGCGCCCGTGTGAGAAGGACCAGTCGAGGGTCGCGATGAGGCCGACCGCTCCGGCGGCCCGGGCCCGCTCGACCCGCTCGGCGATCTGGTCCCGCGTGCCGATCCAGTAGATCTGGAAGAACGTCTGCGGGTTGGCCGCGACGACGTCCTCGACCGGCATGCTGGCGAAGGAGCTCAGCCCCATGGCGGTGCCGCGGGCGGCGGCGGCGGCGGCCATGGCGACCTCGCCGCCGGGGTGGACGGCCTGGACGCCGGTGGGGGAGATGAGGACGGGGAACGAGATCTCCTGACCCATCACCTTGGTCGTCAGGTCCCGGCTCTGGGCCAGGCCGGCCACGTGGGGTGCGAAGCCCAGCTCCGAATACGCGGTGATGTTGTCGTCCAGCGTGAGGCCACGCTCGGAGCCCGCGACCAACGCCCCGTACACGGACTTGGGCAGACGCTTCTTGGCGCGCCGCTGGGCTTCCGCCACTGTCTCGAACCACTTGTTAGCCATAGCGAGCCTCTCGTGCCGTCCCGTGTCCCTACCTACCCCGTGTGAGGCAACCTGACATACATACCTCGTAGGCAGTAGGGGACCGAGAAACTCTACGCGCTGGGGCGGAAACGCCCCACTCCGGGCAGGCCTGGCGGCACCGGCATAGGGTCGGCATCATGCCTGAGCCGACCCCTCTCTCCCCGGAAACCAAGGCAGCGCGTGCATCGAGCTTCGGCGGCGCGGCCACCCTCTACGAGCGCTATCGACCGGGCCCACCGGTGCAGGCGGTGGAGTGGGTCCTGCCGGAACCGGTGCGGACGGTCGTCGACCTGGGAGCCGGTACCGGAGCCCTGACCCGGCTGCTCGTCGGGCGGGCTGACGAGGTGGTGGCGGTGGAGCCGGACGACCGTATGCGAGCCGTTCTCGCCGAGGCCGTTCCCGGCGTGCGGGCCGTGGCCGGTCGGGGCGAGGAGATCCCGCTCCCCGACGGCAGCGCGGACGCGGTGCTGGCGTCGTCCTCGTGGCACTGGATGGACACGGTCCCCACCCTGCACGAGATAGCGCGAGTCCTCGTGCCGGGCGGCACGGTGTCCGCCATGTGGTCGGGGCCCGACCCCGATTCGGGTCTCGTCGCGCAGGCGCAGGCGCTCCTCGGTGGCGATGGCGATGGCGATGGCGATGGCGATGGCGGTGGCGCGACCAGGTTGGGCATTGACGAGCAGAGCCAGGCCGAGTTGTCGGCCGCCATGAGCGACCAGAACAATCTGATCCAGGCGCTCGAGATCCCGCCGGGACTTCCGTTCGACCAGCCCGAGCAGAAGGTGATCACCTGGGACGTGGCCCTCAACGCCGACGAGCTGATCGGACTGCTGGGTACCTTCAGTTGGGTGATCCTCATGGAGGACGAGGCGCGGCAACGGCTCTTCGAGACGGCACGGCGGGTCCTCCGTGACGCACTCGGGGTGTCCGGCGACGCCACGGTCGACGTCGGGTACCGGGCCGAGGTGTTCAAGGCACGCCGCCACGACTGATCGGTCGGTTTCCTAACATTGCCTCCGTGCAGAGTGATCTCCGTCCTGCGACAGCGGGCGACATCGAAGGCGTGCTGGCCTTCTGGCGGGAGTCGGCTGAGCCGACGTCGACCGATGCAGACGGGGTGCTCGCCAGCCTCATCGATCGTGATCCGGGTGCCCTGATCGTCGCCGAAGCGGATGGACACATTGTGGGGACGGTGATTGCGGGGTGGGACGGCTGGCGCGGTTCCATCTACCGGCTGGCGGTCGGGCCGGACCAACGCCGCAGCGGGCTCGGGCAGGCGCTCCTGCATGCGGCTGAGGATCGTCTGGCCGGACTCGGGGCGCAGCGCCTGCACGCCATTGTGGTGGAGTCCAACGATGTCGCGGTGGCGTTCTGGACGGCGTCGGACTGGGAGCATCAAGCCGGGCAGCTCCGCTTCGCCAAGGGCTAACGGGTCACGAACGGGTCAGCCGGTCGCCTTCTCGGCCGCCGCTTGCTCCGGGGTCGGTGGTTGGAGCCGCTCGCGCAAAGCCGGCTTCGACCAGACGCGGGCCCGCCAGGCGATCCGCGGGATGAGCGGCACCAGGGTCCGTTCCCGCGCGCAACCGATGAAGACCCCGGTGCCGTAGGCGACATCGTCGGCCACGTGGACGGCCACCGCGCGCACAGGGTCGAGGTTCTGCCGGTCCGTCGCCCATTCGTGCAGGGCGGGGACGACCAGAGCGAGTGCGCAGGCGCGGCGGGTCCGGCGGAAGAGCAGTCCCAGGACGAAGGCGGGCGCCCAGGCCCGCGTCAACGAGGCGAGCGCCGGCAGTGCCGAGCGGGTCGTGCCCTTCCCCGCGATCTGTGCCGCCACGCCGACAGGGTCGCGGACGAGCCCCCGTAACCGAGCGGCCAGCACGACGATGGACGCCGACAGCGCAGTCAGCGCGAGCACGGGCCGGCGGGCCAGCAGCAGGGTCCAGACGAGCAGGGACCAGCCGGAGAGATGCAGCGGCGCCACGGCCTCCCCATGGCGTCGGCTCAGCGGCCCGGCCGTCGTCCCGTAGAAGGCGCGACGGACCAAGAAGTCCTTCAGCGTGGCGGGGCCCTCGTGGACGACGGTGCTGGACGGGACATAGCGGACGTCCCAGCCGGCCTCGCTCAGGCGCCAGACCAGGTCGACGTCCTCGCCGCCGCGGAGCGTAGGATCGAAGAGGTCGGCTCCCAACGCGACGTCGGTGCGGACCACGAGGGCCGCGCTCGGGACGAAGGGAATGCGACTCCCGGGCCGCACCGGGCCCGCCTCGGGACCACGATTGAGCGACGAACGGGTCACTTCGTAGCGCACGTGCCCACCGGCGGCGACAATGCGCGGCGCTGCGGCCGCCACCATGGGGTCGTCGAAGTGGCCGAGCAGAGGCGCGAGCCACCCCTCGGATGGCACGCAGTCGGAGTCGACGAACGCGACGAGCGTGCTGTGCACCGCAGCCAACCCGGCGTTGCGTGCCGCGGCCGGTCCGACATTGGTGGCCAGCCCGATGAAGGCGGCGCCGTGGCGCTCGGCGATCTCCTTGGTCGCGCTCGCATTGGCAGAAGCATCGTCGACCACGATGCAGGCCAGCCCCTCACCCTCCACACTCTGAAGCAGTCGGTCGAGCTGCTCGGGCCGGTTGTGCACCGGCACCACGACGGTGACGTCGGGGAGCCCGAGGGTGCTCGAGGACGGCTGCGGGTTGAAAGCACCACCCGAGGCCAGCCGCCGCGCCAACAGTTGGGCAGAACGGCGCGGCCCAACCTCAGCGCCGTTCTTCCAGAGGCCGACCAGCTGCCGAGCCCGCTCGGAAATCCGGAACAGGCGAAGCGGGCTGCCCCCGAGCAGCACGGTCCCGCCGTCGAACGCCTGCGTCGACGGGTCCTCGCGCAATGTGAAGGAGCCCGGGAGTGGCGCCGTGGGGGCGGGGCGCAGCGCCGAGGGCGGCGTGAGTGCTCTGGGCTGGGCCATTGCACAATCTTGGCAGGGCGGGGGCGGCGATAGGCTGGGTCGGTTGCCCAGAGGAGGTCGGGATGCTGGCTGAGGACCAAGACACCCAGGACGTCGTCGAGGAGCTGTCCGATGAGGATGTCGACGAGCTCCTGGTGGAAGAGGTCTCCATCGACGGGATGTGCGGCGTCTATTGAGCGTGACCGAGACGAGGCCGGCGGGGGCTTCGTTCGCAGTCGAGCAGGCGTGGCAGCTCAACCCTCAGGTCGCGTTGCGCGATGAGTCGTTCGGGGCGCTGGCGTACCACTACGGCAACCGCCGGCTTGTGTTCTTGAAGTCGCGGCTGCTGGTCGAGTTGGTCTCGTCATTGGATGAGTACCCGAGTGCCGCCGCTGCCATTGCGGCTGTCGTGCCGGCGGGGCAGCATGACGCCTACCGGCGAGCCTTGGGGCGGCTGGCAGCGTCGGAGGTGATCGATGTCCGCTGATACGGCGACCTCGCCGATGCCGTCAGCCATGCCGTTGCAGGATCGATTCAGTCGCGGGCTCGATGCTCCCATCTGTCTCACCTGGGAGCTCACCTACGCGTGCAACTTGGCCTGCGTGCACTGCCTGAGCTCATCGGGGCGACGTGACCCGAACGAGCTCACGCCGGCCGAGGCCCGCGGCATCGTCGACGACATGGTCGACATGAAGGTCTTCTACATCAACATCGGCGGTGGCGAGCCCATGCTGCGGCCGGACTTCTTCGACCTCGTGTCGTACGCGGTCGACCGCCGGGTGGGCGTGAAGTTCTCCACCAATGGCACCCGGCTGACGGCCGAGCGGGCCCGGCAGTTGGCGGCGCTCGACTATTTGGACGTGCAGGTCAGCATTGACGGGGCGACGGCTTCAACAAATGACCTGGTGCGGGGCTCAGGCTCGTTCGCTGCGGCCCGTACGGCGATGGACAACCTGGCCGCGGCCGACTTCGGCCCCTTCAAGATAAGCGTCGTCATCACCAGGGACAATGTGGAGGAGCTGGACGCGCTGGCCGCCATCGCCGACTCGTACGGGGCCCAGCTGCGCCTGACGCGTCTGCGCCCCTCGGGCCGGGCCGTCGACACCTGGGATGCGCTCCATCCGACGGCCGCGCAGCAGCGCACGCTCTACCACTGGCTGGTCGAGCGCCCCGGTGTGCTGACCGGTGACTCGTTCTTTCATTTGTCGGCTCTCGGTGAGCCGCTCGACGGGCTGAACCTGTGCGGGGCCGGGCGGGTCGTCTGCCTGATCGACCCCGTCGGCGACGTCTACGCCTGCCCTTTCGTGATCGACCGCCAGTTCCTGGCCGGCAATGTGCGTGACCCGGGAGGCTTCCCGTCTGTTTGGCGTGAGTCGGCGCTGTTCGCCGAGTTGCGGGAGCCGCAGAGTGCCGGCGCCTGCGCATCGTGCGGCTCGTTCGACGCCTGCCGGGGCGGCTGCATGGCCGCCAAGTTCTTCACCGGCCTGCCCCTCGACGGCCCCGATCCCGAGTGCGTGTACGGGCACGGCGAGGCGGCGCTGGCGGCTTTGGAAGCGCGGCCACAGTCGGTGGTCGGGCACTCCAAGGTCGGCCGGGACGGGACACCGATACCGGTGCCCACGCCGGTACGCGTCGCCTTCCGGTCACCGGCCCGCGCCTGAACTCGTGGAGCTCGCAGGCGCCACCTGGCCCCAGGTGGAGGCGACGGGGGCCCGGACGGTGCTGGCGATCCCGCTGGGCTCGCTTGAGCAGCACGGGCCGCACCTGCCACTCGAGACCGACACGCGCATAGCGGTGGCCGTGGCGGCCGGCCTGGCCGCCTGTTGCCCGGGCGTCACCGTGGCGCCCGCCGTCGCCTATGGCGCCAGCGGCGAGCACGCTGACTTCCCGGGAACGCTCCTCGTCGGCCACGAGGTCCTGACCGATCTGCTGGTGGAGCTCGTGCGCTCGGCGCGGCGCTCCTTCGCCGGGGTGGTGTTCATCAATGCCCATGGCGGGAACGAGGAGGCGCTCGCCGCTGTCGTGCGGCGCTGCACGACCGAGGGCGACGAAGTGCTGGTCTGGCGCGCCGTGACGCCGGCGGGGGGCGACGCGCACGCCGGGCGGACCGAGACATCGCTGCTGCTGGCCATCGACCCCGGGGCCGTCCGTCTCGACCTCGCCGAGCCCGGCTGCACAGAGCCGATCGCCACGCTGCTGCCCCGTCTCCGCGCTGAAGGGGTGCGGCCGGTATCGTCCAACGGCGTGCTGGGCGATCCCACGGGTGCGAGTGCCGAAGAAGGCCGGGTCCTGCTCGATGATCTCGTGGGCGACCTGGCGGCGGCCGTCTCTACGCACTGGTCTCAGATGGCTGCATCCAGGTGAGCCCCACCGCCGTCGTGACGGGAGCGGCGCGCGGCATGGGGTCGGCGACGGTGGACATCCTGGTGGCTTCCGGTTGGCAGGTGGTGGCGGTTGACCGCACGGCCGATGATCCGGCGCTGGACTATCCCCTCGCCACCGCAGTCGACCTCGAGGAGGTGGCGATCCGCCACGGTGCGAACGTGCGTGCGGTGGTTGGCGACGTGCGCAGCGCGTCCGACATGGGAGAGGCCGTGGACGCGGCAATCACGCACTTCGGAGGCCTCCAAGCTGCGGTCGCCGCCGCCGGCGTGATCAGCGGCGGATCCCCGGCGTGGGAGATCCCCGACGCCCAGTGGGACGTGCAGTTCGATGTCAACGTGAAGGGCACGCGCAATCTGGTCGCCGCGGCCGTGCCGGCGCTGCTGGAAGCGCCGCAGCCCCGGCAGGGACGCGTGGTCGCCATCTCCTCGACCGCCGGCGTGCTGGGGTTGCCGCGTCTGAGCGCCTACAGCGCATCGAAACACGCGGTCATCGGCTTCGTACGGTCCTTGGCCGCCGACCTGGCTGGCAGCGGCATCACGGCCAATGTCGTGTGCCCGGGCTCGACCCGGGGCCCCATGCTCGATGCGTCGGCCGCGGTGTACGACCTGCCGTCGACCGACGAGTTCGCCACGCATCATCTGGTGCAGCGTCTGCTCGAGCCGGCGGAGCCCGCCGCCTTGATCGCCTGGTTGTGCGGCCCGGCCTCGTCGGGCCTGACCGGGGCCGTGCTCCCGGTCGACGGCGGTATGACCGCTTCGTAGACAACCGATCACGGACCGAAGTCGGAAGAAAGAGACGGGAGACCATGGCCGCTTGCACGCATGTGGACGGGATCGAGGATGTCGACCCGCAGACGCCCTCGGGCTGCGGCGAATGCATGAAGATCGGCGGCCACTGGCTGCACCTGCGGCTCTGCCTGTCGTGTGGCGAGGTCAACTGCTGCGACTCCTCGCCCAACAGGCATGCGACGGCGCACTTCCACGAGTCGGGCCATCCGCTCATACAGTCCTTCCAGCCGGGCGAGGACTGGATCTGGTGCTATGTCGACGAGCTCACCATGGAGCCCGGCTGACCAGTCAGGTCTGCCCGTAGGTGGTGTCGCGCTGATCGGTGCGTGTGGTCCCCACCTCGTTGACCGCCCGCCGCAGGTCGGCCACCAGCAAGGGCACGGTCGCCGCGCTGCCGGCGTGCACCGTGGCATGCAACGAGTCCGGCCGGTTCTGCCGGTCGAGGTACCACCCTTCGGCGGCGAGGCGCTCACCGACGGCGAAGATGTCGAGGGCGTCGGGGTCGACGGCGCCGAAGGCCATGACCGTGGCCTGCGGGTCGCCCCGTACTCCGAGGCCATCGATTGACTCGATGCCGGCCCGCAGGGCCAGAGCCGCATTGTGCGCCGTGCGGGTCAGCTCGACATAGCCGTCGTAGCCGATGTGCATCAACGCGGCCCAGGCCGCGGCGACCGGTCCCGCCGGCCGTGTCCCGGCCATGGCCGTCGAGGCATAGAACCCGCCCAGCCAGTCGGTCGTCACGAACAGCTGCTTGCGGGCCAGCTCATGGGTCCGGTACAGGATCACCGAGACGCCCTTCGACGCGTAGCCGTATTTGTGGACGTCGGCAGAAATGGAAGTCACGCCGGCAAGGCGGAAGTCGAAGGGCACGATCACCCGCCCCAATTCGGCCAGGAACGGCAGGAGGAAGCCGCCCATGCAGGCGTCGACGTGGCACAGGATGCCCCGGTCCAGTGCCAGCGCGGCGATGTCGGCAATGGGGTCGATCACGCCCTGGGGGTAGGTCGGCGCCGAGCCCACCACCATGATGGTGTCGTCGGTGCAGGTCTCGGCCAGGGTGTCGGCCCGGACCCGGAAGTCGGCGTCGACAGGGACGCGCACCAGGTCCACGTCGAAGTAGTCGGCGGCCTTGGTGAACGCGGCGTGCGCGCTCTCGCCCGCCACCACGCTCGGACGGGCGATGCCCCGCTCCCGGCCGACGTCGCGGGCCGTCTTCACCGCCTGCAGCAGGCTCTCCGTGCCGCCCGACGTCAGATAGCCCTCGACGGCGCCCCCGGCGGCCGGGTCGTCGGCACCGAGCAGCGAGGCGGTGTTGGAGACGATGTCGTGTTGCATGACGCCGATGCTCGGGAAGGCCAGGACGTTGAGGCCGTTCTCGGCGCTGTAGAGCGACAGCGCGTCGGAGAGGAGCTCGTGCACGTCGTCGCCCGCTGAGTAGACGAGGCTGAACACACGGCCGCCACGCCAGTCCTGGTCGTCCTGCTTCATGGAGATGAGTTGCTGCATGACTTCGTCGCGGGGGAGGCCGTGAGCGGGCATCGGCGTGTGGGGGAATGTCGCCATGCCCATGTTCTTAGTCCACGGGCGGTCCTGCACGTACGGTGGTCCCATGACGGACGAGTCTGGTGGCAGCGAGGGCGAACGACGCGACTTCGTCGGGGCGCTGGCCAAGCAGCGAAAGCTCCTGTTGCGGACCGTGCGGGACCTCACGGAGGAACAGGTTCGGCTCCGCCCCTCGGCGAGCGCGCTGTGTCTCGGGGGCGTGATCAAGCACGTGACGCTGGCCGAGCGGAGTTGGTACCGGTTCATTTTGGAGGGCGCATCGGCCATGGGCGGGGACACTGCGGGCAGCATCGCCCATCACGCCATCACCTTCGACATGGCCGACGACGAGACCATGGAGGTCCTCCGCCTTCGTTACGAGGAGACCGCCCAGGCCACCGACGAGCTCATCATGACGTTGCCGTCACTCGACGTCACGCACCCGCTGCCCGACGCCCCCTGGTACGAGAAGGGAGGGTGGTCAGCACGGCGGGTTCTCCTGCACGTCATCGCCGAGACCGCCCAGCATGCCGGCCACTCCGACATCATCCGTGAGACGATCGACGGCGCCAGGACGATGGGCTGACGATCCGGCCTATGAGCTCCAGATGATGGACTGGGGCTCGGTATAGGCGAGTAGGCCGTAGTCACCGCCGTCACGCCCGACGCCGGACATCTTGAAGCCGCCGAAGGGCGCGTCATGGTGGCGCTGTGCCGTGTTGACCCCGACGTGGCCGGCCTGCAGCCGCTTGGCCACCCGCAGGGCGCGGCCGCCGTCCTTGGAGAAGACGTAGTCGTAGAGCCCGAACTCGGTGTCATTGGCGATGGCGATGCCCTCCTCCTCGTCGTCGAAGGGGATCATCGTGATGACCGGCCCGAAGATCTCCTCCCGGGCCACCCGCATGGTGTTGTCGCCCGTGATGAGGGTGGGCGCCACGTAGAAGCCGGTGGGCAGGTCGGCCGGGCGCTCGCCGCCGATGACGATCTCGCCGCCGTCCTCGAGCGCCGTCTGGATGTGCGCCTCGATCCGTCCACGCTGCGCCGCCGAGATGACCGGCCCGATGATGGTGGCGGTGTCGGTGGGATCGCCCACCTTGAGGTACCCGGCCATCTGCACGAGCCCGTCGCGCACCTGGTCGAAGATGCTCCGGTGCACGACCGCCCGTGTCGGCGCGGTGCAGATCTGCCCTGAGTGGAAGGACCAGGTGGAGCCGATGCAGCCGATGGCGCCCTTCACGTCGGCGTCCTCGAAGACGAGGCAGGCGCCCTTGCCGCCGAGCTCGAGCAGCGTGCGCTTCATGGTGCGCGCCGCCTGCTCACCGATCTTGACGCCGACCTGGGTGGAGCCGGTGAAGCTGACGCAGTCGACCTCGTCGGAATCCACCAGGGCGGCGGAGGAGGCCGGACCGTTGCCGTTGACCAGATTGACGACACCCGGGGGGAAGCCGACGTCGTTCAGAATCCGGACGAGCTCCACAATGGCGAGCGGGTCCTGCGGCGCCGGCTTCACCACGACGGTGTTGCCGGCGGCCAGCGCGGGCGCCACCTTGCCCGCCATGTTGACCATGGGGAAGTTGTACGAGGTGATGCAGGCCACCACGCCCAGGGGCTGGCGGTTGACCATGGCGCCGATGATGCCGCCCGGTGCCAGCGGCGTGGCCATGGCGGTCTGGGGGACGAGCGGCGTCTGCAGGACGGCGCGGGGATCGCGGGCGTAGCGCTCGAAACGGTCCGCGGCGACGGGCACCTGCATACGCGAGCCGACGGTGGCCGTGGCCCCGGTCTCGGCGATCACGAGGGGCAGCAGCTCGGAGGACTTGGCCCGGATGGCGGCAGCGGCCTCGCGCATGAGGGCGCCGCGGTCATCGGCCGACCAGGCGGCCCATCCCGGCTGTGCCTCCTTGGCCGCCGCGGCGGCGGCCAAGGCGTCGTCGGCGCTGGCGTTGGGAGCCAGGCCGACGATCTCCTCGGTGGCGGGGTTGACGATCTCGTAGGTCCCGTCTGACGCGTCGACCCACTTGCCCCCGATGAGGAGCTGGTGCTCGTTGCGCTGGGTGGTCTCGGCCATATGTGCTCCCGGCTCGGGCGCCGTCAGCCGATCTGACGGCGCGTCACATTCAACCCCGCCTGGGCGGCGTTCCGCCAAAGCCGCACCGGCTCCAGCCCCTATCGCCATCCTGGGAGGATCCCAGTGGCCGAAATGGGGGTTCCAGGGGGAGTAACTGGGTCAATTATGACTTTTGTCACTTCGCAAGGTCATATGACCTGTGTGATTCTCTAAATTGGAAACGTCCTCGGGGGAGTGAACGGAGTCGGTTATGAGCAGGCCTGCCGAAAAGGTCCCTGGCCCTCCACGCCCCGGCAACGATGCTCCAGCCGTCGCGACCCATGCGGTCGCGGGGATCGTGGGCGACACCATCCTCGGGAGCGCCGATGTGGCCCAAGCCCGTGAGCGCCGTCGGCTCGCCCGTCTCCGCCGTCTGGTGGCGGTCACCGCCCTCGTTCTCGGGTGGGTCGTCATCCGCCGCGTCACCGGCCACGGCATCTTCCCAACGTTCCACCTTCCCCACGGGCTGGGCACGGCCATCCCGATCCTGCTGATCGTGGGCATGCTCGGCGCCGTCATGCTGGCCCCGTTGCTCGCCGCTGGGCGTTCACCGCACAGCCTCATCCGGCCCGGCGAGACCGAGGTGGGCTTGGAGGACCTGGTCGGCATCGACCCGATTAAGGCCGAGGTCGTGCGCTCCATCAATCTGTTCCTGGCGCACCAGACCTTCCGCGACACCATGGGTGGTTCGTCGCGACGAGGCGTGCTCTTCGAGGGCCCGCCCGGAACGGGCAAGACCTTCGTCGCCAAGGCCATGGCCAAGGAGGCCAACGTCCCCTTCCTCTTCGTGTCTGCTTCGGCCTTCCAGTCGATGTACTACGGACAGACGAACCGCAAGATCCGTTCCTTCTTCAAGCAGCTGCGCAAACACGCCCGCAAGGAGGGCGGCGCCATCGGCTTCATTGAGGAGATCGACGCCATCGGAGCAAGCAGGCGTGGCATGGGCAGCGGCGGCGGGACCGAGGGGGTTTCCGGCGTCGTCAATGAGTTGCTGGTGCAGCTGCAGTCGTTCGACATGCCGACCCGCGGTCAGCGCGTGGCCTGGGCCTGGATCGACCTCCTCAACCGCTACCTCCCCGACGGCAGCAAGCTGCACAAGCCGGCCGTCGTGCCGGCGAACGTGCTCGTCGTGGGAGCGACAAACCGCAAGGACGACCTCGACGCAGCGCTTGTCCGCCCGGGACGCTTCGACCGTTCCATCTACTTCGGGCTGCCGGGGCGCCGCGCCCGGGGCGACATCATCGCCTACTACCTCGGCAAAAAGGCCCATGCCGCCGATCTCGACGAGCACGGTGCCGTCGACATCCTGGCTGGCATGACGTTTGGTTACTCACCCGCTGCGTTGGAGCGGCTGATGGACGAGGGCCTCGTCATCGCACTGACGCACGGACGCGCGGCCATGACGATGTCGGATGTCTCCGAGGCCAAGATGCTGGTCGAGCTCGGCGTCACCGACGAGACCATCTACACGCCGAACGAGCGCGACCGCGTGGCCACCCACGAGGCCGGTCACGCCACTGTGGCCTACTTCGTGGGCCAGACGCGCCAACTCGACGTGCTTTCCATCGTCAAGCGCCGCGACTCCCTCGGGCTCCTGCAGCACTCCGACACCGAGGAGCGCTTCACCAAGAGCAGCGAGGAGTTGCACGCGCTCCTGCAGATCGCCATGGGCGGCATGGTCGCAGAAGAGCACTGGTTCGACGAGGTGTCGACGGGCCCGGCGTCGGACCTGGCTGCGGCCACCTCCATCGGAGCCCAGATGATCGGCGCCTGCGGCATGGGTACCTCGCTCATCTCGGTTGCCGCCGCCGGCAACGGGTTCATGGAAGGCAGTCTCGTTGACAAGGTTCTCGGTGATAAGGCGGCCCGGGCCGAGCTCGACACGCTGCTCATGGGCAGTTGCGACGCCGCCAAGGAGATCGTCTCCACCCACCCACAGGTCGTCGAGGCCCTCCGTGACGCCCTGCTCGAGCACGACGAGCTCGTGGGCGCCGAAATCACCGAGGTGATCGAGGCTGCCCTGAGCGTTCCCCAGCCTGCGCCGATCGCCGAGCTGCGTCCGTCGGGCACGACCGGGGGCCACGCCTGAATCACCGTCAGCACGGGGGAGGGTTCTTCCCTCCCCCGAGCACACGCAGCACTAAACGGCCCAGCCTGCTCGGAGACTTCGCGGCTTGTGCCGCCTTCGCTGCGGCTTCGTGATCCTTGGTGAGCGGTCCGCCGAGCCGCCAGTACCGCCTGCCTCCGCCGGTGTAGCGCACGTAGTCCGGGACAGGTGGGAGCGGGCGTTTGGGCTTGCGTCGACCCTTCCGGCTTGCGCCCTGGCTCACGCAATGAGTGTGGCGCATTGTCGCCACCGCTGCTGTCGGCAGTGGCAACTCAGAGCGAAGAACCAGTCGGTTCAGCTCGCCCCCGCCGGCCCCGCCTTTGCGCGAGGAGCAGTTACCCTCGTCCAGAGCACCGAAGGGCGCGACGCCATGACCCGGCCCTTCGGGTTCTCGATTCTCAGCTCCTCGTTGGGATTGCCGGTCATCGACCAGCCATTTCTATGCACCACCCCATGGTGCTTTTTGCAAAGCAGA
>DATCEZ010000260.1:0-3162 GCA_036509775.1 Acidimicrobiales bacterium | reverse complement strand
TGCCGGGAAACAGGGTCGACTGATCGACGTGGAGCGCGCTGTTCCGCCGGATGCAACCTATTCAGACGATATGACCAGATAAGGAGGCGGCCATGCGACACTTCTCGTTCCGCCCGGCTCTCACGTTCCGGGGGCGGGAGTTCAAGGGCTTGCGAGGATTCTCGGGCAAGCCGTTGCACCCACCGCTCACTGACGTCCCCATCGGGGCGTACATGATCGCCGCCGCGTTCGATGTCATCTCGTTTGTTGGCGATCACACCGCCTGGCAGCGAGAGTTCTACCAAGCCGCCACGTTTACCTTTATCGCCGGCGCCCTGGTCTCGCTCGGTGCGGTCGTCACCGGTCTATGGGACCGCTGGCGCTCGAGCGAGGCCGGGACCCAGGCTCGACGTACGATCAATTCCCACGCCATCTTGATGGTGGCGATGACCGTGGTCGTGTTGGTCGACCTGGGTCTGCGCTGGTTCCGCTACCACGGGTTGGCCGGACCGACCGCGGCGCTACTCGGCCTCAGCTTGGCAGCCGCCGTGATCGCTGCGGTAGGCGCCACCTACGGTGGGACGCTGGTGTTCGGCTACGGCTTCAACGTCGAAACCGCAGGCGACCATCCCGTCTGGCACCGCTCTGAGGTCGACGTGTTCCCCGGCCAACCTCACCCCGTGTCGGCCGTGTCAGCGGTGGGACCGGAGACCGGCGAGGAAACGCCCGGGTGACCGACCGGGTGCTCGATCTGACGGCTGGTCCTCACCGAGAAGGCTCGTCACGAGATGACCGCTCAAGAGCCGTTTCTGATTGTGGGCGCAGGGCTGGCCGGGGCCAAGGCGGCCGAGGCCCTGCGCACCGAGGGTTTCGACGGTCGGGTCGTGCTCATTGGGAGGAGGCTGAGCGGGTGACCCGGCTAGCAGGCCTCGGCGTCGCCTTGGAGGATCTCACCGGTGCGAGCCAGACCGAGGGACAGTCACGATAATGGACGACAACGAGCTCCAGCTGGCGGGAAGGCTGGCCGCCCAGCTGCGGGTGGACTCGATCCGCTGCAGCACCGAGGCGGGCTCGGGTCATCCCACCTCATCGTTGTCCGCCGCAGATTTGATGGCCGTGCTGCTCGTCGGACACCTGCGCTACGACTGGGATCGACCCGACCTTGCGACCAACGATCATCTGATCTTCTCAAAGGGGCATGCCTCCCCGCTGCTCTATTCGATGTTCCGGGCGGTCGGGGTGATCGATGAGACGGAGCTGGTCAAGACCTACCGACGCTTCGGTGCCCGCTTGGAGGGCCACCCCACCCCGGTCCTGCCCCGGGTGGACGTAGCCACCGGGTCGCTCGGCCAAGGGCTGCCGGACGCGGTCGGGGTGTGTCTGGCTGGCCGCTGCCTGGACCGCCTCGACTATCACGCCTGGGTGCTGTGCGGGGACAGCGAGACCGCCGAGGGCTCGATCTGGGAGGCGCTGGACAAGACCAGCTACTACCACCTCGGCAATCTCACTGCCATTGTCGACGTGAACCGGCTCGGCCAACGCGGCCCGACCGAGCTGGAATGGGATCTCGACCGCTACGCCCGCCGAGTCGAGGCCTTCGGCGCTCAGGCCCTGGTGATCGACGGCCACGACCTAGCCGCCATTGACCAGGCGCTGAGCGAGGCCCGCTCGGACCCGAATCGCCCGAGCGTGATCTTGGCCCGCACCGTCAAGGCCAAGGGCGTGCCAGAGCTCGAGGATAAGAATGGCTGGCACGGCAAGGCACTCCCGGCCGACGTCGCGGCCCGCGCCATCGCCGCTCTGGGCGGGCCGACCGACCTCCACGTCACTACCGCGCCCCCCCGGTCGGCTCGTCGGCTATCACGCCCGCACCCAACGCCCCGATCAGCTGGCCAAAGTTCGCGCTCGGGGACAAGGTGGCGACTCGCGGCGCCTTCGGGGCCGCCATCGCCGCGCTGGCCGCCCGGCCGGAAGTGGTCGTTCTTGACGGTGAGGTCGGCAACTCCACCCATGCCGAGGAGTTCGCCAAGGTTGCCCCCGATCGGTACTTCGAGATGTTCATCGCCGAACAGCAGCTGGTCGCCTCGGCGACGGGGCTGGCGGTGCGCGGCTACCGGCCGTTCGCAACGACGTTCGCCGTGTTCTTCGCCCGCGCCTTCGACTTCATCCGCATGGCCGGAATCTCGGGGGTCAACATCGCTCTGGCCGGCTCGCACGCCGGGGTTGAGATCGGCCAGGACGGGCCGTCCCAGATGGCCTTGGAGGACATCGCCGCCCTGCGCGCCGTGCACAGCTCGGTCGTGCTGTACCCGGCCGACGCCACCTCGACTGTGGCTCTGGTCCAGCGAATGGCCGACACCGAGGGGATCGTCTACCTGCGCACCACCCGGGGTGCCTACCCCGTGATCTACCCGGCCGAGGAGGCCTTCGCCGTCGGCGGGTGCAAGGTTCACCGCGCCGGTCCCAACGACCAGGTGGCGCTCATCGGCGCAGGGGTAACCCTGCACGAATGCTTGGCCGCCGCGGACGAACTGCTCGGCACCGGCATCGCGGCGCGGGTGATCGACCTGTATTCGGTCAAACCGCTCGACCGCCACGCGCTGGAGGACGCCTGCGAGGTCACCGGCAGCCGGCTGGTGATCGCCGAAGACCATTACCGGGCCGGCGGGATCGGCGGAGCCGTCCTCGAGGCTCTGGCCGATGCCGGAGTGCCCGCTCTCAAAGTCGCGCACCTGGCAGTCTCCAACCTGCCCGGCTCGGGAACCCCGGCCGAGCTATTGGACGCGGCGGGCATCTCAGCCTGCCACATTGCCGCCGCCGCACGACAGGTCGCTGCTCGGTGACCAGCACGGGCCACCGGGCACGACCGCAGGTCGTCGTGGTCGGCGGGGGCTTCGCGGGCATGAACGCCGCGCACGCATTGGCGCATTCGGACGCTGACCTCACGCTGGTGGACAGGCACAACTACCACACGTTCCAGCCGTTGCTCTACCAGGTGAGCACCGGCTACCTTCCGCCCGAGGAGGTGGGCGCCGCGTTCCACTCGGTGTTCCGGCGCCAAGCCAACCTGACCGTGCGGGTGTCCACTGTGGTCTCGATGGACTGGATCGACCAGAGGCTGCGGCTGGCTGACGGCTCGGGACTGGACTTCGACTACTTGATCCTCGCGGTCGGTGCCGAGAC
>DATCEZ010000259.1:0-17034 GCA_036509775.1 Acidimicrobiales bacterium | reverse complement strand
CCCAGTGCGGCCTCCAGATCAGGGCCGAAGGTGCCGGCCCGCACGTCGGCTGTCAGCGAGGTCTCGTCGACGTGCACCAGCCCATGGAGGGCCGTGAGGTCGAGCGCGACGCCGCCGTGCACCGGGATCGATCCACCGCAGACACCGCTGCGGCCTGCCGCGGCCGTGACGGGCACCGTGGCCTCGTTGCAGGCGGCGAGAACGGCCGAGACCTCCTCGGTCGAGGTGGGGCGCACCACCACCGCAGGCCGTTGCGGCACGGCGCCCTCGGCGGCCCAGCCGATGGCGATCGGCCACCAGTCGCGGCCGGCCTCGGCTCGGGCGTCGTCATCGAGCAGGACTTCGGCTCCGGTGCTCATGAGGCGGTCGAGGAGCGCGGGCGGGACATCGACGACACGCGCGCCGAGGCGATCGGTGACGCGGGCACCGTCGGCGTCAATCGGTGTGACCGGTGTCGGCTCGGTCATGCGAGGTCGAGTCCGGCCGTGAGCAGTTCCTTCTGACAGGCGTCGGTGAAGCGGGCCACCTGCTCGCGTGTCTCAGCCTCGTCCCAACCCATGTCGGGGGCGATGAGAGTGGCGACGGCGGACGCGGCGTCAATGGTGGGCTGGGCCCGCTGAATCATGGCGCGGGTGCGCCGCGACAGCACGTCGTCGAGCGTCCCGGCCATCTCCTCCCGCGCCGCGTACAGAACCTCGGCGCCGATGTAGGGCAGCCCGGCCACGATCGGTTCCAGCAACTCGGGGCGGCCCTCGGCTAAGGCCAGCACCTCACCCGAGGCCGTCCCGTAGCGCCGCAGGAGGCGGGCGTGCGGTTGAGCCAGCGTGACGGGATCACGGGTCCTGGTCGTGGCGCCCAAGAGCGGGAGGGCCTTGGTGACGCAGCGCCGTCGGCGTGGTGATTCGCCGAGGCGGGTGACAACGACGTCGACGGTGTCCTGGGCCATTTTGCGGTAGGTCGTGAGCTTGCCGCCGGTGACCGTCACGACGCCGTGACTCGACGTGCTGACCGTATGGCGACGCGAGAGGTCGGCCGTACGTTCGGAGACGTGACCACCCTTGTCCGGTGGCGCCAGAAGGGGTCGCAGGCCGGCCCACACACCTGTCACGTCGGCCCGGGTCAGGTGCGAGGTGGTGATGGCGTTGGCGGCGTCCAGGAGGTAGTCGACGTCCTCGGGCGTGCAGGCGGGATCGTCGAGCGGGCCGTGGTAGTCCGTGTCGGTCGTGCCCAGATAGACGAGGTCCGTCTCGGGCCAGGACACGACGAAGATCGAACGCTTGTCCTTGGGGACGGGAATGACCGCGGCGATGTCGCAGGGCAGCCGATCCGCGGGGACGGTCACGTGGACGCCCTTGGCCGGCCGGATGGCGTGCGGGTCCTGGCCCTCGTCGAGGGCGCGGACGGCGTCGGCCCAGACGCCCGAGGCGTTCACCACGATCCGGGCCCGTACGGGGAACTCCGACGCCTCGTCCTCCGGGGCTGGACGCACGACAGCGCCGTTGGCCTTCCCGTCGGCGCCGGTGGTCAGGCGGACGACCGGGGTGTGGTTCGCCATGACGGCGCCGAATTCGCAGGCGGCGGTGCGGGCCACGGTGAGTGTCAGCCGCGCATCGTCGGCCCGGGCGTCGAAGTAGAGGAACCCTGCCACCAGGTGGTCGGTGCTGAGCGTGGGCAGGTGGGTCAGCGCCTGGTCTTTCGTGACTTCCCGGTGTCGTTCGCCGATGCGCCAACCACCCGTGAGGTCGTACATCCACAGCGCGGTGGCGTAGGAGCGGGCCACCGTCTTGGAGACGACACCGTCGTGGCCGAAGAGGGGAATGAGGAACGGGAGCGGGCTGACCAGATGCGGCGCATTGTCGAGCAGGCGCTGGCGCTCGGCCAGATTCTCGTACACCAGGCGGAACTCACGCTGCTGCAGGTAGCGAATGCCGCCGTGAATCATCTTCGAGGATTTCGAGGACGTGCCGGAGGCGAAGTCGTCCTTCTCGACCAGGGCTGTTTTCAGCCCGCGGCTGGCGGCATCGAGGGCCACCCCGGCGCCGGTAATGCCCCCGCCGATGACCAGCACGTCGAACTCCTCGTCGGCGAGGCGTCGCAACGCATCGGCGCGGCGAAAGGGGTGCACCGATCAAGACTGCCACATCCTTCGCGCCTCCAGACCGGCGTCTCAGCTGCCATCGGGGTAGCCGCCGCGGTGCAGCACCAAGCGTCCGGCGTGGGCACGGAACGCCCTCCAAGCTGGATTTTTGCTTCAGCCCGGCACCCCCCGCGCCGATTTTGTTGCAGGGAGGCGGCGCGCCGTCGGCACGAAGCACCCTCTGGGGGGAACGATGGAGCAGTTTGACGAGATATGGGACGACGGCGCAGCGAACGCCGATCTCGAGCTCAATTCCGATCCCGAAGAGCTCTGGCGCAGCCTCATCCCCGACGAGGAGTATCCCCGGTACTGGTCCGAGAGTGTGTTGCCCCACGACCCCGAAGACGGGTCCGAGTCCGGTGCGCTCCTGTTTGCGGACGGAGCCGCCGAGACCGAGCTGGCCGCCGAACTCCGGCTCTCCGAGCTGTGGGCCCGTTGCGACAGTGGTTGCCTGGCCATGGACGAGTTCTTCGAGCTGTCGGCGCTGATCACGCAGGTACAGGGCCTTCCGGGGTCGCTCTGCGTGGACTGCGACATGCTCAACCGTCCCAACGTGAGTGCCAACTGGGCTTTGGCCACGACGACCCTGTGCCGGTCGCACATGCGATTCCGGCTGGGCCACGCGCGGATTGACGGGGGATCGGGCCGGCACTAGCCGGGAACCGCCCGCGACCGGGCACGGCGGTGCAGAATGGCGTCGTGACGTTGGCCGCCCGCGTCTTCGCCGCCTCCTACCTGACCGGCACGTTCGTCCTGCGTTCCGGGCGCACGGCCGACCACTACTTCGACAAGTACCGCTTCGAGTCGGACCCGGCCCTCCTGCGCGAGATCGTGGACGCGTTGGTGCCGCTCGTGCCGGCCGGGACCGAGGGCCTTGCCGGTTTGGAGCTGGGGGGCGTGCCGCTGGCGACGCTGCTCTCCTCCGTCACCGGTCTGCCGGCCTACTTCGTCCGCAAGCAGCCCAAGAAATACGGCACCGAACGGGTCTGCGAAGGCGGCGATGTCGCGGGGCGCCGTCTCGTGATCATTGAGGACGTCGTCACAACGGGCGGCCAGATCGTGCTGTCCGCGCAGGACCTCCGGTCGGAGGGGGCCGCGGTCGAGCACGCCGTCTGTGTCATCGACCGGGAGGGTGGGGGAGCGGACGTCACGGCGGCCGAGGGCATCAGCCTCCACGCCCTCTTCACCATGCGCCAGCTGGAGGCGCTGGGAGGCTGACGTGCAGGGCGCGGCCTCACCGCTTGCGTGCGCGCCAGACCTCCTCGTGAGGCCATCGTTGGGCCCATTCGGCTGTCACGAAGTCGTACCCGGTCGTCGCGCCGGCGGATGCATGCAGCTCAATGAGGTCCTCGATGTCGAAGTCATGGGTACGGAGCAGCCGTATCCAGTTGCCGTGGCTCAGATGGAATTCCACCGTCGGATCATCCGGCCACTCGAAGCGATGCATGCCGAGCTGCGGGCGCACCAGTTCCCGTCCCGCCGCAGGCCCCTCTACATCGGGGATGCACAGCATGAGCAGCGTGCTGTTGCCGAGGAACACCAACTCTCCGCCGGAGCGCAGGAGGCGGGAGGCTTCGGGTATCCATCGGTACGGGTCCGACCAGATGGTGGCGCCGTATTCGCTGATGATCAGGTCGAATGACCCTTCGCGTAACGGGACGTCCTCGGCCGCCGCCCGGACGAGCGGAAAGGCGAGGTCGAATTCGCGCTGGAGTTGGAATGCGTTGGCCAGCTGTCCAGGTGTCGGATCGAGCCCGACCGGGTGTGCGCCGAGGCGGGCGAGCCAGGCCGAGACATAGGCGGTCCCGCAGCCGAGCTCGAGGGTGTCCATACCGGCGACGCTGTCCGGAAAGATCCGGGCCTCGGATTCGGGCACCGAGAAGATGCCCCAGCAGTGCTCGCCGGCCCAGCGCTGGCGCGCCATCGCTAGCTGCTCTGCCTGCCGGGCCTGCCAGGCATCCACGTTCGCCCGGAGGTAGTCGATCGGCCGGGTGCCCATCATCGGAGGCTAGGCCTGTCGCATCGGTCCCACGGTGTGAGATCACCCGCCCAGGTGGTGGCATTTCAACAACGATTGTCGAAATCGTCTCGGCCCCGCTAGGGTGGCAGAGCAATGCAGTCGCCCGGCCAATTGACCGACCTCTTCCGTGCCCACGGGCGCAAAATCACCGCGCAGCGCCAGTGCATCTTCAAGGCTCTGGAGGGGGACGTCACCCATCCTTCGGCGGAGCGGGTGTACGAGCAGGTGCGCCACGACATGCCCAACGTCTCGCTCAAGACCGTGTATCAGACGCTCAACGACCTGGCGGATCTGGGGGCCATCGCCGTGCTCGACGTCGGGACGGGCTCAGCCCGTTTCGATCCCAACGTGGAGACGACACACCACCACCTCGTGTGCCGCTCCTGTGGCAAGGTGCGCGACGTGGCGGCGGACTTCCCGGGGCTCAAGGTGTCCCGGCGGGCCACCCAGGGCTTCGAGGTGGACAGCGCGGAGGTCGTCTTCCGCGGCCTCTGCGAGGAGTGCAAGGGATCTCAGCAGGACCAGCAGTAGCCAGCACAAACGACGACAACAGAAAGGGCACGAATCCACCATGCCAGCACTGAAGGGCTCGAAGACGGAAGCCAACCTGAAGGAAGCATTCGCCGGCGAGAGCCAGGCGAACCGCCGCTACCTCTACTTCGCCCAGAAGGCCGACGTCGAGGGCTACCCCGACGTGGCGGCGCTCTTCCGTTCGGTCGCCGAGGGCGAGACCGGCCACGCTTTCGGTCACTTCGACTTCCTGAAGGAAGTGGGCGACCCGGTGACCGGCGTCCCCGTTGGGGCCACCGAGGACAACCTCAAGTCGGCGATTGAGGGCGAGACCTACGAGTACACCGAGATGTACCCCGGGTTCGCCAAGACGGCGCGTGACGAGGGCTTCGAGGAGATCTCCGAATGGCTCGAGACGTTGGCCAAGGCGGAGAAGTCGCACGCCGGCCGCTTTACGCAAGGGCTCGAGTCCGTCTCCTAGGACGGGCGGCTCCATGACCGCCACGTACGACCCGACAGACCCCAAGTACTTCGATCCGGGCGCGCTCCGCGAGGAGATGGACCGCGTCTTCGACCTCTGCCACGGGTGCCGGTTGTGCTTCAACCTGTGCCCGTCATTCCCAACCTTGTTCGACTTCATCGACGCCAAGGACGGCGATGTCTCGGCGCTGTCCGATGGGGAGCACCGGCAGGTCGTCGACGAGTGTTACCAGTGCAAGCTCTGCTACGTGAAGTGCCCCTACGTGCCGCCCCACGAGTGGGAGCTGGACTTCCCGCGACTGATGAGCCGGGTGCATGCGGTGCGGCAGAAGCAGTTGGTGCCGGCCAAGGAACGGCTGACTGATCAGTTCCTGGGCCGGACCGATGCCCTCGGCCGGGTCTCGGTCGCAGCCGCGCCGCTGGTCAATTGGGCGACGGGCACGCCCGGCTCGTTGGCCCGGCGCGTCATGGAGAAGACGGCGGGACTGGCGTCCCAGCGCCTGCTGCCGCCGTACGCCAAGCAGCGCTTCACGACGTGGTTCAAGAAGCGGAGAGGCCGCGCCGCCGCGTTGGGGCATGAGGGAACGGTGTCCGTGTTCCCCACCTGCTTCGTGGAATACATGGAGCCCGACATCGGCCGGGCCATCGTGGAGGTCTATGAGCACAACGGGGTGGAGTGTGCTCTGCCGGAGGGGACCAAATGCTGTGGTGCGCCGTGGCTGCACTCGGGTCGCGTCGACGAGTTCACCAAGGCGGCGCGCCGCAATGTGGCTGCCCTGGCCGCCGAGGTGCGAGCTGGGCGAGACATCATCGTGGCGCAGCCCACCTGTGCCTACGTCGTGAAGCGGGACTACCCGATTTACGCCAAGGGTCCCGAGGCCGACCTCGTGGCGGCGCACACGTTCGATCCGGCCGAGTACCTGATGCGTCGCCAGCGCGACGCCGGCGACCCCTTCACGTTGCGCGAGGAGTTCCCGGGTCGCCAGGACGGCACCGTGCCCGACACGGTGACGTACCACGTGGCCTGCCACCTCCAAGCACAGAACGCCGGGCTCCGCAGCCGGGACCTCCTCAAGGCGGCGGGCGTCAAGTGCTCGCTCGTGCAGCGCTGCTCGGGCATCGATGGGACATGGGGCTACCGGGCGGAGAACTACGAGCTGGCCCGAAGGGTGGCCCGACCGCTCGGCCGCGAGATCGAGGCGGCCGGCAACGACACGGTCTGCGGCGACTGCCATCTGGCCAACGGGTCGATCCTGCAGGAGACCGGCACCCAACCCGTCCATCCCATGCGGTTGATGGCCCGGGCCTACGGGCTGGGCGACAGTGGGGAAGGCGGGCTCCGGTGAGCGAGCCGCCGAGCGGCTTGACCCTGGCCGACGTCCTCGACCTGCGGGCCTACGAGCGGGTCCGCGAGGACTACCGGGCCAAGATCATCGCCCGCAAGCGCGATCGGCGGGTGGCGCTGGGCCCGGTGATGACCCTGGTCTTCGAGTGCTTCGATACGGTCCGCTTCCAGGTCCAGGAGATGGCCCGGGCCGAGAAGATCATCACCGACGAGTCGATACAGGTGGAGCTCGACATCTACAACCGGTTGTTGCCGGCCCCGGGGGAGCTCTCGGCCACCGTCTTCATCGAGGTGACGTCCGACGAAGGCCTGCGGGAGTGGCTGCCCCGCCTGGTCGGGATCGAGCGCCGGCTCGGTCTGTCCATCGACGGTGACGTCGTCGGAAGCGTCCCGGAGGCCGAACACGAGGCGGCCCTCACCCGCGAGACGGTCACCCCGGCGGTCCACTACGTCCGCTTCGGCTTCAGCGAGGCCCAGGTCGAGGCCTTCGCCGAGGCAGGGGAGGTGGCCCTGGTGGCAACCCACCCGGCCTACGAGGCCAGGACCGAGCTGTCGGTCGGGGTCCGCCGCGAGCTCCTCGGGGATCTGCGCGGCACAACAAAGGCCCTTCCCATAGGCTGACCAGGGACAATTCCTTGCGCAAGTCTTTACAGGCGCACAGGACTTGCGCCATACTCGTCGTTCGCCGAATTCGGAGTTGCCGTCGCCGGTCGATTGACCAAAAAGGCCTCCGAACAGGGCGAATCAAGTATCCGCCTTTTTATCCGTTATTGAGGAAGTGTTTCCAATGATCGCCACCACGTGGCGCAAGCAAGCCGCCTGCCGGGGCCTCGACGTCGAGGCCTTCTACCCGGTCACCGAGGACGAGGCCGATGCGGCCGAGGCCAAGGCTGTGTGCGCCGAATGCCCGGTCCGCCAAGCGTGCCTGGAGCACGCCCTGGCCCACCGCGAGCGTGAGGGCATCTGGGGCGGCACGACCGAGCGGGAACGCCGGCGGATTGTGCGCCAGCGCCGCAAGTCCGCCTGATCTACTTCTTCTTGGCGGCCTTGTGGGCCGTGGTGGTCGTGGTGGTCGGCTGGCCGATGGTGCAGGGCGAGGGATTCCAGGGCTCGGGCTGCATATTCGTGTAGACGTCCGACGGGATCGTCGTCGTGGTCGTCGATGTCGGTGCGGTGGTGGTGGTCGTCCCGCCCGACGTTGACCCGCCACTGGTCACGGTTAGTGGCGAGCCTGCGATGAGGAGGTCGACGGTCGAGTTGCTGAGGCTCGGGTCGGGCACCAGGGTCACCGCCCCACTCAGGACCGAGGCCAGCGTGTGCGCGGCCTCCGTGCCCGACGGCCCGTAGAGGATCTCCGCGGGACCGGACGCGCTCAGTTGGGTGGAGGCGTCACCGATCTCGTTGACCTGAAAGCCCTGAGCGGTGAGCGCCGCCCCGGTGGTGTGCGCAATACCGCTCAGCGTCGACGCGTTCAGGACGTCGACGCTGACCAGGCTGTGGGCCTCCGTGGGGACCGTCGTCGTCGTCGTGCTGGAGGACTTCTTGCCCTTGGAGGGTGTGGTCGTCGTGGTCGTCGGCGTCGACCCAATGGCGTTGAACTGGCTGATCACCTTCTGGGCGTAGGGCTGCGCTTCCTTCAGGGCGGCAGCTCCCCCCGATGAGGTGTACGCCACCGTCGGCAGGGTCTCGGTGGCGAGATGCGATGCCGGCAGCCCCCGGAAGACGTCGGCGATGTGCAGCAGGTCGCCCTGGGTCAGCGTGTCGTCGATGGTCAGGTTGCCCACGGCGGCGCCGATCAACGAGTTGATGGCCAGCGGATTGGTGATGGACGAGTTGACCTTGGACAGGACGGCCCGGAAGAAGGCGTCCTGGCGTTGGATGCGGCTGAAGTCGGAGAGCCCGTCGTACTCCCAGTACCCGTTGTCGTTCTTGTAGTAGAGGTGCCGGCTGCGCACGAGCTCGAGCGCGGTGGTCCCGTTCACCACCTGGCACCCGACCGTGCTGACGTTGAGACCGGTGTACTGGTCCTTCACCGGCGTCGGGAAGGACATGGTGACGCCGCCCAGCGCGTTGACCATGCCCGTCAACCCCGGGAAGTCGACGGCCATGTAATGGTTGATGGGAATACCGAGGTCCTGCTCAATGGTCTGGATCAACAGGTCGGGCCCGCTGTCATAGGCGGCGTTGATGCGGTTCATCCCGGAGATGCCGCTGTCGTTGCCCGGGATGTCGACCCAGAGGTCACGTGGGATGGAGAGCACCGTCACCGTCTTGGCCTCGGGGTCGAAGCGCGCCACCATCGTCACGTCGCTGCGCTGCCCACCCGCGTTGGCCTCGTTCCCGAAGGCGTTCTCCTGCGTGGCATTGGAGACGAACGCTCTCGAGTCCGAACCCACCAGGAGGAGGTTGAACGGCTTGCCCGGCGCAGCGGGGGCGGCGACCAGGTGCTTGGCGTGGACCTTCTTGATCTGGTTGAAGCGGTAGTTGGCGTACACGTAGAGGCCTCCGGCCCCGAGGGCAGCCAGCACGACGATGATGGAGAGCGCGTAGAGGGAGCGACGCCGCCAGCGATGCTGGCGTTTCCGCTGTTTCCTCTGGGTCTTGCGGAGTTCGGCCTGCAGCTCGCCCCGCGACTTGGCGTGATCCTCGGGGGCATCGGAGGGCCCGGGGGATTCGGGTTGGTCGGGGGTCAAGAATCAGAAAGTACCTGGCCGGGAGGTCCGATACCCTTCACCGGTGGATTTCGAACTCCCCAACGAGCTTCTGGGCCTGCGCGACTCCGTCCGGCGCCTAGCTCAGGACAAGGTCAAGCCACGGGCGCGGGCCATCGACAAAGAGGGCTCCTACCCGACAGATGTCTTCGAGGCCTTTCGCGACGCCGGGCTGCTCGGCCTGTGCATCCCGGTCGAATTCGGGGGTTCGGGCGCAGGCATCCTCGGACTGGCTCTGGCCATAGAGGAGGTGGCCAAGTACTCGAACACGGCTGCGCTCATGCTCCTGCTGACCCGGCTCCCGACCGGGCCGGTCATGATCGCCGGCACCACCGAGCAGAAGCAGCGCTATCTGCCCGGCATCTGCGACGGCACCCTGCGCGCTGCCTTCGGGCTTTCCGAGCCCCAAGCGGGCAGCGACGTCATGGGCATGCGGACAAGGGGGGTGCCCGACGAGGGCAGCGACGGCGGCTGGGTGCTCAACGGCACCAAGTGCTGGATGTCAGGCGTGCGCGAGGCCGACTGGTACACCGTCTTCGCCAAGACGAGCGACCCCACCAGCCGGGCCCACGACTCCGTGACGGCCTTCATCGTGGAACGGGCCTCCGACGGTGTCGAGGTGGGCCGCACCGACCACAAAATGGGAGTCAAGGGGGTCGACACGGGTGAGCTGCTGCTGACCGACGTCCATGTCCCGGCCGAGAACGTCATCGGAGAGGTGGGCGGCTTCCGCCTGGCCATGTTGGGACTGAACGCCATGCGCCCGATTGTGGCGGCGCGCGGTATCGGGCTGGCCGAGGGCGCGCTCATGTACGCCACCGACTACGTGCAGCAGCGGGGCGCCTTCGGAAAGACCATCGCCGACTTCCAGGGCATCCAATGGGAGATCGCCAAGTGTGCCGTCGACATCGAGGCGGCCCGGTTGCTGACGTACAGGGCGGCCGTCCTGGCCGATCAGGGCAAGTTCACCAAGGAATACGTTCCCTACCTGTCCATGGCCAAGTACCACGCGACCGAGTTGGCTGTGCGCGCCTCGTCGCTCGCCGTCCAGCTGCTCGGTGCCGCCGGCTACATGGAGGACCACCCGACCGAGCAGTGGTACCGGGACGCCAAGCAGCTGACGATCGTGGAGGGCACGTCGCAGGTGCAACTGGGCCTCATCGCCCGGGGCGTGCTGGACAGGGACCTGTGGTGGGACTGACCTGGCCCGAGGTCCTGGCCCGACTGAGCCGGCGGGAGTCGCTCACGGCGGCGGAAGCCGAGGAGACCCTGAAAACGGTGGTGACGGGCGAGGCCACACCGGCCCAGGTGGGGGCGTTCCTGACCCTGTTGCACGCCAAGGGCGAAACGGCCGAGGAGGTCACCGGGCTGGCGCGGGCCATGGTCGACGCCGCCGTGCCCTGCCCGCTGGCGGAGGAGGACGCAGACCGTGCCGTCGACCTCGTCGGCACGGGTGGTGACCGTCTCTCGAGCATCAACGTCACCACGCTGGCGTCGTTCATCACCGCCGGGTGTGGCGTGCCCGTCTGCAAGCACGGCAACCGCGCCGCCTCCTCGTCGGTGGGCACGGCGGACGTGCTCGAGGCGCTCGGCGTGGCCATTGAGCTCGGACCCGAAGGCGTGGCCCGCTGCGTCAGCGAGGCGGGCATGGGCTTCTGCTTCGCCCAGCGCTTCCACCCGGCCATGCGATTCGTCGGGCCGGTCCGCAAGGACCTCGGCGTACCCACCGTGTTCAACTTCCTCGGGCCCCTGATCAACCCGGCCCGGACCCGGCGCCAGCTGGTCGGCGTCAGCGACCCGGCCATGGCACCGATCATGGCGGGCGTGTTCGGGGCTACCGGGAGCCGGCACACACTGATCGTGCACGCCGACGACGGCCTCGACGAGTTGAGCGTGACGGCGCCCTCGCAGCTCCTAGAGGTGCGTGGCGACGGCACCGGAGCGTTCGAGGTGACCGAGTGGAGGGTGGACCCCCAGGAGTTCGGCCTGGCCCAGGCGACGATGGCGGACCTGCGCGGTGGCAATGCCGCGTTCAATGCCGGCGTGATCCGCTCCGTGCTCGAGGGGGAGCAGGGCCCGCGCCGCGACATCGGGATCCTCAACGCCGCGGCTGCGCTCATCGTGGCGGGCCGGGTCGACGACCTGCAGAGCGGCCTGGGGCTGGCAACCGAATCCATCGACAGCGGCCGCGCAGTCAACGTGCTCGACGCGCTGATCGCTACGTCGCGAGACGAGTTGCGCCGGCAACCGGGCTGACCCGCCAGCTGCGGCGTGGGGCATGGGTCTCCGGGTCCAGTGCGGGCGAGTCGGGCTCGCACAGTGCAACGACGCATCCCCCGAAGCCGCCGCCACTCAGACGGGCACCGAGGACACCCGGCTGACCGAGCAGGTGCTCCACGAGTTCGTCCACGGCCGGAACCGACACCCGGTAGTCGCTCGCCAGGCTGCGGTGTCCCTCGGTCATGACGGCTCCCAGCGCGCCGAGGTTGCCGCGGGCGAGCAGCCGCTCGGCTTCGCGGACCCGTGCGCACTCAGTGATGACATGACGGGCCCGGCGGCGCAAGACCGGACTCCCGAGCGCGCTGAGGTCGCCGAGGGTGCAGAGGCCGAGGGGCCTCCCCACAATGTGCGCGGCGCGCTCGCACTCGGCGCGCCGGTCGGCGTAGGGGGTACTGGTGAGGAGGCGGGGCGCCTCGCTGTGCACAATGACGAAGGCCGCCGTCTCGGGCACCGCCACCTGTCGCGTCTCGAGGGTGTCGAAGTCGATGGAGAGGGCGTGCCCGGCCGTGGCGCCCGCAATGACCAGAGGGTCGAGGAGGCCGACGTGGACGCCGGCGCTGCGCTCGGCTTCCTGGCAGTCCCGGGCCAGCGCGAGCGGATCGCCGTCGTGCCCGAGAGCGAGGAGGAGCGCCACCGAGAACGCGGCACTCGAGGACAGGCCGGCGCCGACGGGAATGGTGCTGGTGACCCGGGCCGTCCCGCCGCTCGGCGGCGGCTGCAGCCGGAGGAGTCCGGCCGCCAGGGCAGCCTCGGCGCGGACCGGCGCGGTGTCGCCCAGCATGATCTCGACGGGCCGACCGGGGAACTGGTCCGAGTCGATCCCGACGAGGAAGCTGCCCGGCTTGGGTGTGAAGACGACCTCGGTGGCCAGCTCAATGGCCATGGGCAGCGAGAGGCCCGCGTTGTAGTCGGTGTGGTCGCCGATGATGGTGACTCGTCCAGGGGCGCGAGCGGTTGGCACGGGCCCCAGCTTGGCGCAGGACGCGCGCGGGCTTGACCATCGTGGGTGGCGCGGGTCACGATCCTGCGATGGCTGACCGCACCGGACCGCTGAGCGGGATCAAAATCATAGAGCTGGCGGGCATCGGGCCGGCCCCCTACACGTGCATGATGCTGGCCGATGCCGGGGCGCAGGTGCTGCGGCTGGAGCGGGCGGCTCCCGGCGCAGTGGAACGGGGGGAGGAGATGAAGGCCGCGGGCGCTGGGCCGTATTGGGACCTGCTCAACCGGTCCCGTCCCTCGGTGGGTGTCGACCTGAAGAACCCCGACGCCGTGGAGCTCGTGCTCGGGTTGGTGGCCGAGGCCGACGGGTTGATCGAAGGCTTCCGGCCCGGTGTGGCCGAGCGCCTGGGGGTCGGACCCGAGGACTGCTTCGCGCGCAATCCCCGTCTGGTCTACGGGCGGATGACGGGCTGGGGTCAGGACGGGCCGATGGCGCCCATGGCCGGTCACGACATCGACTACATCGCCATCGGGGGCGCCCTGTGGTCCATGGGCCGGGCCGATTCGGCCCCCGTCCCGCCCCTGAACCTTGTGGGCGATTTCGGCGGCGGCGGCATGTTGCTCGCCTTCGGCATGGTGGCCGCCCTGCTCGAGGCGGCCCGTTCCGGCAAGGGTCAGGTGGTCGACGCCGCCATGGTGGACGGCGCGGCGTCTCTCATGACCATGATCCACTCCTTCCACCAAGGGGGCATGTGGAACGAGCAACGCGGGGCCAACATGCTCGACACGGGTGCACCCTTCTACGAGGTCTACGAGACGTCGGATGGGAAGTGGATGGCGGCCGGCGGCATTGAGAGGCAGTTCTACGCCGCTCTGCTCGAAGGCCTCGGTCTGGCCGACGACGAGACGCTGCCCGACCAGCAGTCGCGGGCGGACTGGCCGGCCATGAAGGAGCGCTTCGCCGCGGTCTTCAAGACCAAGAAGCGTGACGAGTGGTCGGCCATCTTCGACGGCACCGACGCCTGTGTGGCGCCCGTGCTCTCGGCCTGGGAGGCGCACGAGCACCCGCACAACGTGGCCCGCTCGACCTTCATAAAGGTCGACGGTGCGGTGCAGCCCGCCCCAGCCCCCCGTTTCTCCCGGACGCCGTCGGCGGTGTCGAAGCCACCGTCCCCGCCAGGCGCCGACACGGTGTCGGGGCTCGTCGAATGGGGCGTGGACGAAGGCGTGGTGGCCAAGCTGCGCGAGTCGGGCGCGCTGAGCTGATCAGGGACAGGGCCCGAAGGGATCGATCGGCGTGTCCGCCACTCCCGTGATCACGTAGGAGTTGGACGCCTCGTTCATGTAGGCCTGCGGGCAGGGGTCGGCGATGGCGATCACCGACGTGCCCGGGCACGCCCCGGGCTGATTCATACAGGTCATCGCCTCCCGCCCTTGGGCGTAGCCGGGGCACTCGAGCGCGAACCCCTTGGCGGCGTAGGCCTGCAGGTAGGTCAGCGCAGCGGCGCAGCCCCAGGCGGTGGCCTGACCGACCGCCGGCAGAACACCAGGATCGCTCGGAGCGGGAGCGGCGGCAACGGTGGCTGCCGGCGCGGGCGCGGGCGGCGGCGTGAGGGCAGGCGCCGGGGCCGGGGTGGGCGGAACGGTCGTTGTGGTCGTCGTCGTCGTGGGCGGGGCGGGCGCGGGCGCCGGCGGCGGCGTGATGGGTCGCACAATGGCGGCAGCCATGGCGGCAGCGGCCTCCTTGAGTGCAGCCTGCTGGGTGTGCAGCGCGGCCCGTTGGGCCCGCAACGGCGGCTGCGTGGTCCCGGGGCCGTCCGTGACCAGCTGCGCCGCGACCATGGTCATGCCGGCGAAGAGAACGACCGACACCAGCGCGAACGGGCGCGTGCGGACGACACGCGGGCGGACGACAGAGGACAAAGTGGGTTCTCCTTCGAGGGGGGCTTTCCGGCGGCGGAAAGCTCGACTGGCGGTGCCCGCTGCCGTTACCCATCGCACCCCCGTTGAACGACGGCAACGCGGGAAACTCCCGCAGAAACCCTCAGATCGACGGGCGAACGGCGATTCGGGCAGCGGGCGTTGTCATGTTCCGCCGGCCTGAGAGTGTTGGCTGCGCTGAAACGGGCATGTGAGGCTCAACTCCATGCGCTCGACCGTGCCAAGGGGCCCTGAGAACGTCCGTTGCCGTAGCCAGGAGGCGCCGAAGGATCAGATCGTGCCGCTCAGATGGTGACGACGGGGCAGGTGATGGTGCGCGTGATGCCCTCGATCTGCTGCATGTCGCGCACCACCATGCGACCGAGATCGTCCATGGAGGCGGCCTCCGCCCGGGCGATCACGTCGTAGGGCCCCGTCACACCGTCGGCCACGACCACACCCGCCATGCCGTTGAGCTGCTGGGCGACCTGGGCCGCCTTGCCCACGTCGGTCTGAATCAGCACGTACGCATGGACGGTCACGGCACACCGTACATTGGCCTGGTGGCGATGGCCCCCAAGATCGAGCAGTTCAAGGACATGGCCCGCCAGGCCCGCCAGGACTTGTTCGACCAGTCACTTCCCATCGGACGCCTGTCGTTGGTGCAGTGCGCCATGCTCGGGGGCGCCACCGTCGTCACCATTTCGCTGGCGGGCTCGCTCTTCTTCTCCATCTCACCGGACGCGGCGGATCACAAGATCCTCTTGTATCTCCTCTTCACCCTGGCGCCGTTCGCCATCGTGTCGCCGCTGCTCGGTCCCCTCATCGACCGCAACCGCGGGGCGCGCCGCCTCATGGTCGTGGCATCAGCCGTCGGGCAGGTGGTGCTGTGCCCGCTCATGGCCACTCATCTGCACAGCCTGCTGCTCTTCCCGCTCGCCTTCCTGGTCCTGGTGTGCCAGAAGCTCTATGTCGTGACCAAGGGCGCGCTCGTGCCCGAGATGGCCGCGCTCGACGGCTCGAACTCAGTGGCCGAGCAGGCCGGCTACGCCACGCTCAACGCGCGGCTGACGCTCCTCGGGACGCTGGCCGGCTTCGTGGCGTCCGTTCCCGCCGTGATTCTCTACAAGGTGGCGGGCTCTCCGGGTGTCCTCGTCTTCGCCACCATTGTGTTCGTCGGCGCCGCGGTGGCGGGCGCCCGGCTGCCGGTGCTGACGAGCCGCCGGGCCGAGGAGATGTGGGCGGACCAGCCGACGAAGGTGCGCGAGTACGGCCAGGAGGGGGAGGCCCTCACCCGCGAGCAGGACCTGTTGCGGTTGCAGCCCTTTGCCAATCCCGAGGTCATGCTCGGGCTGAGCGCCATGTGCATTGTGCGCGGCCTCACCGGTTTCATGACCTTCATGCTCGCCTTCGGGCTGCGACGAATGCACGGCGTGGGCCTGTATTGGTACGGACTGGTCCTCGCGGGCAGCGGCGCGGGGGCCATCGTCGGCCTGGTGCTGGTGGGGCGACTGCGCAAGCGCATGACCGAGCAGCAGTTGCTGCTCTCCTCCCTCTGGCTGATCGCCGCCACGGCGGCCGGCTGCGCCGTCTGGGGCACCCTCTTGGCGCAGGTGGTCCTCGCCTTCATGGTCGGCCTGTGCGGTTCGGTGGCCCAACCGTCCTTCGACGCCATGACCCAGCGCTACATCCCCCTGTCCGCCCAGGGACGCGCCTTCGCGCGGTTCGGCATGCGCCAGCAGCTGGTGTGGGTCGTGGGCTCGCTCATCCCCTTGATCATCGTCTTCACCCTGCCGCAGGGCGACGCCACCATGGCTGTTCTGGCCGCGCTCGGCGGGCTGTCGTACGTGACCGGACGACGCGCCGTCCACGCGCCGCGCGCTGTGCGTCGGGACTTACGGGAGATCGGCGAAATGGGGGAGGCCGGGGGATAACCGCGGGCGCCGCTGCGCCCAGCCCCTCAACCCAGGCGCTGGCCCAGCGTCTCGGCCTGGTCGGCCAGGGCCTGGGGGAGTCGGTCGCCGAACTGCGCGTAGTACTCCTTAATGAGCGGCACCTCGGCGCGCCAGCCCTCGGTGTCGACGCGCAGCAGCTCTTCCATCTGCTCGCGGCTGACGTCGAGGCCGGCGGTGTCGATGGCGTCGGGCGTGGGCACCGCGCCGATCGGCGTCTCGACGGCCTCGGCCTTGTCGGTGACGCGGTTGAAGATCCACTCGAGCACGCGTGAGTTCTCCCCGTAGCCGGGCCAGAGGAACTTCCCGTCGGCGTCCTTGCGGAACCAGTTGACGTAGAAGATCTTCGGTAGGGCGTCGCGGTCCGGCGCTTCCGCGCCGATGCGCAGCCAGTGCGCGAAGTAGTCGGCCATGTTGTAGCCGCAGAAGGGCAGCATGGCGAAGGGATCGCGACGGAGGTTGCCCACCGCACCGGCCTGGGCTGCCGTCGTCTCCGACGCCATGATGGAGCCGAGGAACACGCCGTGCTCCCAGTCGTGGGACTGGAAGACGAGCGGGACGACCGAGGCGCGCCGGCCGCCGAAGAGGATGGCGCTGATCGGGACACCCTGGGGGTCCTCCCACTCGGGGGCGATGGCAGGGTCCTGACTGGCCGGCGCCGTGAAGCGGGCGTTGGGGTGGGCGGCGGGCGTGCCGGACTCGGGGGTCCAGTCATTGCCCTTCCAGTCGGTCAGGTG
>DATCEZ010000258.1:0-4273 GCA_036509775.1 Acidimicrobiales bacterium | reverse complement strand
GAGCGGACCGACGGCGACCAAGTCGGTGACGTTGGGCACGCCGCCCAAGGGGCTGGTCGACACCGGCTGTGGCCCGCCGACGAAGCCGACCGCCTACCTCGGCATTCAGCCGCAGACGCAGCAGGACTGGCAGTTCCCCGTCAAGGTCACGGTGCACACGCAGAACATCGGCGGGCCGTCCGCCGGTCTCTCCATGACGCTCGGCATCATGGACAAGCTGAGCAGTGGACGACTCACCGGCAACCGGATCGTGGCGGCGACGGGCACCATCGACCAGAACGGCGACGTCGGCGACGTGGGCGGCGTGGCCGAGAAGACGATCGCCGTCGAGCAGGCGGGGGCAACCGTCTTCTTCGTGCCCACGGTCGAGTACAAGGCCGCCGAGTCCAAGGCCACCCCGCAACTCCACGTGTACGCGGTCAACAGCCTGGACCAGGTGCTGCGGATCCTCAAGAGCCTGGGCGGAAAGGTCCCGACCAAGCCTGTGCCGGTCCAGGCGGCGCCGTAGGCTCTGGCCATGGCAGAAGGACGCCCCCCCATCTCATCGTCCCGGGTCGCAACCGGTGACATCGCGCAGCACTCCTTCTCCGTGGTCCGCCGGGGCTTCGACAGCGACGAGGTCCGTTCCTATCTGCAGTCGGTCGCCCGCAGCCTCGAGGCACTCGAGGCGCGCGAGGAGGAGTTGCGGGCCGCCCTGACCGAGGCCGAGGAGCGGGCGGCCCACCCGGTGGTGGACGAGGCCACGCTGACGGCCTCGCTGGGCCAGCACAGCGCCCAGATCCTCCGCCACGCCCACGAGGAGGCGGCCCGGATCGTCGTGCAGGCCCAGGAGGGGGCGGCCACCCTGCTGCGGGAGACGCAGCGCCAGGTCGACGAGTTGCAGGAACGCACCGAGACGGCAGCGGCCGAGCGGGTCGGCGAGGTGGAGCTGCTGGTGGCCAACGCCGAACAGGAGGCCCGGGTGGAGAGTGAGCGGATCATCGCCGAGGCGATCGCCGCAGGGGAGGCGATCATCACCCGCGCCAAGGACGAGGGGCGGGCGCTCCTCGACCAGGTCCAGGAGGGACGACGGCGGGTGCTGGCCGACCTGGCGGCGAGGCGACGCGGCCTCGGAATCCAGATTGAGCAGCTCCGGGCGGCCCGGGACGAAATGGCTGCCTCTGTCCACGGGGTGCGCGAGCGGGTCGACGGCATTCTGGCCGGCCTGGACCGGACCGACGAGCAGGCCCGGGCAGCAGCCCAGGGCGTGGCCGACCAGTTCCGTCTCGGCACGGCCGAGCTCCCGCACGATCAGGACGAGCCGGACCACGTCACGGGTGAGGTGCCACCGACGGGACCCACCCCGGCCGTGGGCGGTGCTTCCGGGCCCGACGGGGGGGAGGAGCCGGAGGGACCCTCGGTCGACGAGCTCTTCGCCCGCATCCGCGCCGGCACGGGAGAGAAGACGGTGGCCGCGACGACAGCGACAGAGGTGGAGCCTCCACCGGCGGCTCCACCCGCTGCGAAGGGCGAGCCGGGCGGCAAGGCCGACGTGGCTGATCCGGCCAAGGCCTTGGCCGCGGTAGCTGATGTGGCTGATGTGGCTGATGCCGGCGACTCCGTGGACTCCGGCGCGGTTGCCGCCGACGAGGAGGAGCCTGCCCCGGAGGAGGTCGTGCTCCCGGACGCGCCGATCATCGCCCGCCGCGACGAGTTGCTGACGCCGATCTCCTCGAAGCTCAGCCGGAGCATCAAGCGGCAACTGGGCGACGACCAGAACCGCCTGCTCGACCGTTTGCGCAGCGCACCGGGGCTGGAGGCCGACGAGCTGATGGGGTCCGAGGACGAACACCTGACGGCCTTTGCGTCGGCGGCGCGCAGCCACCTCGACGAGGCGTTCGTCGCCGGCACGGTGTTCGTCGGAGCCGGCGCCGCGACCATCCCCCGGGGTGATGCTGTGGAGCAGGCCTCGACGGGACTGGCCCGCGTGATGGTGTCCAGCCTGCGCCGGCAGGTGGCGGAAGGGGCCGGCGACCCGGCCGACCGCATTGGCGCCGCCTTCCGGGAATGGAGAGGCGAGCGCGTCGAACGGCTGGTCGGCGACCAGGCCACGCAGGCCTTCTCGGCGGGTGTGGCGGCGGCCAGCGCCAACGGCAAGGTGCGCTGGGTGATGACGACTGCCACCGGGTGCTCGGACTGCGAGGACAACGCGTTGGCGGGCGCGGTGCGGGGCTCCGAGGCGTTCCCCACGGGGCACGCCCACCCGCCGGCCCACTCGGGCTGCCGCTGCCTTATCACTCCGGCGACCGACTGAACAGGACTTCTGCCTGCCGTGACTGCCCATAGGGGGTGGTGCGGCGGACGTTAGGCTCCCCTCGTGCGCATCCCCAGCGATCTGACCGCTGACCCCGCGCCGCGCCGTCGCCATCGCGCCCGGTGGTGGCTGATCGGCTTCGTCATCGTCATCGTGATCCTGCTGATCTCGCTGCGCTCGCTGGCGGGTCTCTACACCGACAGCCTCTGGTTCTCGTCGGTCGACCTGCACAACGTCTTCTCGACGTTGCTGGCGATCAAGCTCGGGCTCTTCGGCGTCTTCGGGGCCATCTTCTTCGCCGTGCTGTGGGTGAACCTCGTCGTGTGCGACCGCATTGCGGGTCATGACGTCATCCTGGCCCAGGAGGACGAGCTGGTGCGCCGCTACCAGCAGTTCGTGCGGCCTTACGCGGGGCGGATCTACGTCGGTCTCGCCTTTGTCCTCGCCCTGATCGGGGCGTCGGGGACCGTCGGGCAATGGAACAACTGGATCCTGTTCCGCCACGGCGGCAGCTTCGGTGTCACCGACCCCCAGTTCCACAAGGACATCGGCTTCTACGTCTTCAAGCTCCCGTTCTTGATCTTCATTGTGGACTGGACGCTGGCCATCCTGATCGTGACGCTGGCCGTCTCGGTGGTCTTCCACTACTTCAACGGCGGGATCCAGCCCCAGCGCGGCCTACCCCGGGTGCGCCCGCCGGTCAAGGCGCACATCTCGGTGCTGCTGGCCCTGATCGCCCTGGACAAGGCAGCGGGCTATGTCCTGCAGCGCTGGTCGCTGGTCAACTCCCAGGACGGGTACGTCAACGGCGCCGGGTACACCGACGTGCACGCCCGCCTGCCGGCGGAGACCCTGCTCATTTACGTGTCGATCTTTGCCGCCGTCATCCTGCTCTTCAACATCCGGCGCCAGGGCTGGACGCTCCCGGTCCTGGCCATCGGGATCTGGGCCTTCGTGGCGCTGGTGGTCGGCATCATCTACCCGGCGCTGCTGCAGGCGCTCAAGGTCACCCCGGCGCAGAGCTCACTGGAGGCGCCGTACATCAACCGCAACATCACGGCGTCGCGCGACGCCTACAGCCTCAACAACGTGAAGGTGCACTCGTTCCCGGCCGCCACCAACATCAGCGCCAGCCAGACCGTCGTGGCCGCGCCGACCATCGACAACATCCGGCAGTGGGACCCCGACCCGACGATTTCGCTGCAGACGTTCCAGCGGCTGCAGGGGATCAAGTCCTATTATTCCTTCCCTTCCCTGGCCGTGGACCGCTACACGCTCAGCGGCCAGCGGACGCCGGTCCTCATCGGCGTGCGTGACATTTCCGCGGCGGGCGTACCCGCGGCGTCGTGGGTGAACACGCACCTGCAGTACACCCACGGGAACGGCGCCGCGGTGGGGCTGAGCAACCAGACCAACTCCAACAACCCCGTCTTCGCCGTGCAGGACGTGCCGCCGACCTCCTCGAGCGGGATGCCCGCCATCACCCAGCCCAACGTCTACTTCGGATCGGGCGAGACGGGTTACGTCGTGGCCAACTCGAAGCAGCTGGAGGTCGACTACCAGAAGTCCGACGGCGCGAACGTCGAGAGCCACTACACCGGCACCGGTGGCGTGCAGCTGTCCTCCATCTTCACCCAGGCCGCGTTCGCGTTGCGGCTGGGCGACTTCAACCTGTTGATCTCGAGCCAGATCACCAACAAGTCGCGCATCATGTTCATCCGCGACCCGGTGTCCATGGCCCAGACCGCGGCGCCGTTCCTCACCTTCGACCACAACCCCTACGCAGTGATCAATGGCGGCCCGGGCCCAGATCGCGGGCACATCGACTGGATCGTCGACGGGTACACGACCACGGCCAACTACGCCTACTCGCAGAACGCAGACACCCAACAGGTGGCGATCGGGAGCAGCCTGCCGGGCAGCTACAACTACGTGCGGAACTCGGTGAAGGTAGTCATCGACGCCTACTCGGGGAAGATG
>DATCEZ010000257.1:0-2962 GCA_036509775.1 Acidimicrobiales bacterium | reverse complement strand
CCACCTCAGCCAGCACCAGCACGACGAGCACGACCACACCCGCCTCGACGACCACGCAGGCGACGGACAACGCCGGCGGCTGAGGCGAGAGGCCGGACCGGCCTCAGCCGGACCGATCAGGGGGGATCGATCTTCGACCAGGAATGAAGCTGCTCGGCGAATGCTTCCTCGCCGGGCAGGCGCTGGTACCGGAACCGGATCTCTTCGAGGTCGTTGGTTTCTGCGACCGTCGCCTCGGACAGGCGGAGGACCATGTCTGCCTGGCGTCGGAGGACGATTCGCTGCTCGACGGAGGTGGTGTCGAGCATGATGGATCCGAGAGAGTCCATGAGCCGGATCAGGACCGCCGGCATGGCTGAGGACGCTTGGCGGATTTTGTCGAACGCACGATTCACCATGCGGGCGTACGACGGGTCGGACTCGACCAGGCGCACGTTGCCTCCCGCATCGCGGTAGACGCCCTCGTCGAGGACCCTGCCCGAGACCCGGCCCAGACCCGCCGACAACCAGTCGATGCAGGTCAGGGCCGTGAAGGTGTCGTTGACGGCGGCCGACAGCGCCCTGATGGCGATCTCGACCAGCTGGTCAATGGCGAACACGGGGTCCTGCACGAGGGTGCGGTGCGGCCCCGTGACGTGGGCCTTGGAAAGGGCGAGGGCAACCTCGGGAGCCGCTCCCCGGGGCCACACGATGGCGAGGGGGCGGCCGGTGGCCAAATAGTGGCCAGGGCGGTGGTCCAGACGGATCACCGAGTCGGTCCGCGTGGCGATGCCGATCAGCTGGGAATACCCGACGTACTGGATGTAGCCGCTCACCTGCGACGGCACCGCGGCGCCGCGCTCATCGATCAACTTCAGGAGATCGGAAACCGACTTCCCGGCGTGCGGGCGCTCCGCAGGCTCGACCGCCGCACCGACGGCGTCCGGGAACTCGGCATCGATGGAGTTGATGAGGTCGCGGGCGATTCCCGCAATCACCTCGGGCAGCTGAATCGACTTCGCAATGTGATGGATGAAGTAGACGAGCACCGCGATGTCGACCATCAACAGGGCCTCGGCCACCGAGGTCGACAGGTACGGCACGAATGTCGCGCTGGCACTGTTGATGGAGACCAGCGCGAGCACCGAGTACACGAACGTGCCGACGAAGACGCCCAGTGTGATCTGGTTGCCGATATCGCGGACGAAGTTCCGCAACATGCGCGGCCCGAACTGCTGCGAGGCCAACGTGAGCGCAAGGATGGTGATGGAGAACACCACGCCCACGACGGTGATCACCGCCGCGGCGATGGCGATCAGGACCTGGCGCTCGGCATCGGCATTCCCCGTGCGGATCCAGCGCGGCAGCGTCAGATGCTTGTGGAAGGCAGCCAGGTCGATCAGGAACGTGACGAGAAACAGCAGCACCGCGGCCACGATCAAAAGGCTCGGAACCACCCACAACGTCGTCCGCAGCTCCTCCCAGCGCCAGCTCGGCAGCTGACGGCGGTCCTTGCCGACACGTGCCGGCTCGGGCGGGACGAACTCTTCGGTATCGGTCATGACGAGACCGTCGATCCGCCACGGCACGGCGCGGCGCGGCGCGAGAGGGCTGTGGGGATGGCGGTTGTCATGGGCGCGGGTTCACTCGTCGCCGACCAGTCTTCCCGGCACCCCATGCTGTTGCGAGTCCCGCAACGGCGCCGTCATGGTACCCGTTGTGCTCCGCCCCTCCCTCCTCGTCGCTCCGGAGAACGCGGTCACGCCGGGAAGAAGCGGGGCAGAAGGTCTCGGTTGGCCCCAAGAAGTTCGTCCGCCAGGTCGGCCGCCAACGGATACTGCCCGACGAGCGGATTGGCCAGCAACGCCCGCACGACGTCGTCCCGGCTGCCCGAGCACGCGGCCTTCACGGCCAGGCGCTCGTAGGCCTTGGCGTGCTGGACGAGTCCGAGCATCTCGGGAGACAGCTCCCGCTGCGGGAGCGGGTGGGCGCCGGTGGCATCGACGACCGCCGTCGTCTCGACCACGGCGTTGTCGGGCAGGCCCGGGATGGCGCCGTCGTTGCGCATGTCCACCACCTGAATATCTCCCGTTCCGTCGTACAGCGACGCCATGAGGCGCACCGCGGCCAGCGAGTAGTACGCCCCACCGCGGTACGACAGCTTCTCCGGCTTCGTGACCAGCGCGGGGTCCCGGTATTCCTGCAGCAGCGCGGCCTCCAACTCGGCCACGACCTCCGCACGTGAGCGGTGCCCGGGGGCGGACTGCTGCGCCACCTCGGCATCGTGTTGGTAGTAGTAGTGCACGTAGTACGAGGGCAGCGCCCGCTGCAGGCGCAACAGGTCGATCGGGACCCCGCTCTCGAGTTCGAGCTCAGGGCCGAAGCGCTCGAAGAGATCCTCCAGCCGATCCTCCCCGCCGTCGCCGCCGACCCGGGCCGACCGGATCCAGGTCAGATGGTTCAACCCGACATGCTCGACGGCGACCGCATCGGGGTCGACGCCGAGATAGTGGCCGATCCGTCGTTGGGCCCAGATGGCCACGTTGCACAGCCCCACGGCCCGGTGGCCCTCGTCGAGCAAGGCCTGGGTCACGATCCCCACGGGGTTGGTGAAATCGACCAGCCACGCACCAGGGTTGGCGCGCGCCGCCATCTCCTCGGCCAGCTCGAGCACGATCGGCACGGTGCGGAGCGCCTTGGCCAGCCCTCCGGCACCCGTCGTCTCCTGGCCCAGGCACCCGTACCCCACCGGCAACGTCTCGTCGACGTGCCGTGCCGCCTGGCCGCCGATGCGCAACTGGACCACGACGAAGTCAGCGCCTTCGAGGGCGGCGTGGGGGTCGGCCGTCGTGGCGAACGTCCCGCGCCATCCCCGCGCCCGCAGAATCCGCTCGGAGAGCCCCCCGACGACCTGGCGCCGCTCCTCGCTCGGGTCGAGGAGGACGAGGTCGTCGACGACCATCCGCTCTTCCACGTCGCACAG
>DATCEZ010000256.1:0-3438 GCA_036509775.1 Acidimicrobiales bacterium | reverse complement strand
CGCAGCCGCAGCACGCGCCCGAGATGATGCGCATCCTCTTCGGAGAGCAGCGGCCGGCCGGGATCGTCCACGAAGACCTGCGCGGCGGCGGCAGCCCGCACGGCGACCGCGGCGATGGAGATGTCCGCGCTAGCCAAAAGCCGAACGCAGGCGCGAGAACACGCCTTCGCCGCCCCCCGTCCCGGGAGCGGCGACCGTCTCGCCGCGTGCTGCCGCGAACTGGCGCAGGAGTTCGTCCTGCTCGGGGGTGAGATCGGTCGGCGTCGCCACCAGCAGATGGACGTAGAAGTCGCCCCGACCCCGGCCGCGCAGGTGCGGCACACCGAGGCTGCGGATCCGCTCCACGTGCCCGTGCTGGGTCCCGGGTCCGATCGTCAAGTGCTGCGGTCCGTCCAGGGTCTCGACGTCGGTCTCGGTCCCGAGGGCGGCCTGGGCGACGCTGATGGTCAGCGTGGTGTGGAGGTTGTCGGCCTGGCGCTCGAAACGCTGGTCAGGGTTGATGATCAGGTGGACGAAGAGCGAGCCCCTCGGCCCACCACGTTGGCCGGCCGCGCCACGATCGGCGAGTCGCAACGTCGACCCCTCCTCCACGCCGGCGGGGACCTCGACCGTGAAGGTGTTCTCCACCATGCGGCGTCCCTCGCCACGGCAATCGGCGCAAGGGTTGGGGATCATTTCGCCTGTCCCACCGCAGCGCGAGCAGGCGGCGCTGGTCACCACTTGCCCGAGCAACGATTGGCGCACGCGGCGCAGCTCTCCGGCCCCTTGGCAGTCGGTGCAGGTGACGGGCTCGGTCCCCGGAGCGGTACCTCGGCCTTCGCACGTGTCGCAGGTGGCAGGCAGGCGGACCGTGATCTCCTTGCGGGCACCGAAGACAGCTTCGGCGAACTCGAGATCGAGACGGACCTCGGCGTCGGCGCCGACCTGGGGACCGCGCCGGCGGCCCCCGTTCCCACCCATTTGGCCGAAGAAGGCCTCGAAGATGTCCCCGAGTCCGCCCTCGAAGCCGAAGCCGCCACCGGCGCCGGGCTGCGACCCGAACACGCCCTCGGGGCCGAAGCGGTCGTAGCGGGCCCGGCGCTCGGCATCGCGCAGGACCTCGTAGGCGACGGTCACCTGCTTGAACTGCGCCTCGGCCTCGGGGTTGCCGTGGTTGGTATCGGGGTGCAGCTCGCGGGCGCGGGCGCGGTAAGCCCGCTTGATCTCGTCGTCGCTGGCGTCGGGACCGACCCCTAGCAGCGCGTAGAGGTCACCGAGCCCGTCAGTGACGGCCATCGTTCCCTCCACCGATACGTTGTCCGAGGCGCTCGCCGACGACATGCGCGGCGGCCATGGCCCGGGCGTAGTCCATGCGCGTCGGGCCGAGCAGCCCCACGGCGCCGAGGTCCTGCCCGTCGATCGACATTGGCGCCACGACCACGGCGCACGACGACAGTGGCTCGAAGCCGTGCTCGGTCCCGATGGCCACTGAGAGCCCGCGGTCGAGGACGTCGCGTAGCAGCGAGACGACGACCAGCTGCTGCTCAAGGATGGCCAGGACGGAGCGCACTGTCTCGACCGCGTCGAACGACTCGGCCAGGCGGGCCGGGCCGCCGACAAACACCTGGTCGGCGTCCATGCCCCCTTCAAGGGAGTCGAAGGCCACGTGCGCCGAGGTGACCAGGTGATCGACCTCGGCGGATCCGCTCGAGGGGACGGTCCAGGGTTGCGCGAGCGTGCGCCCCACCAGGTGGGATGCGAGCTGGGTCCCGGCGCGTGCGAGCACGTCCTCGGAGGTCTCGGCCTGGAGGTCCATTGTCCGCTTCTCGACGGCACCGTCGGAGAGCACGACGACCAAGAGGGCGTGCAGCGGCGAGAGGCCGACGAGCTGGACAGAACGGATGCTGGCGCTCTCGTGTGAGGGACCGACAACGACGGCGGCGTAGGAAGTCAGCTCGGACAGCAGACCCGAGGCCTGCTCGAGCACCGTCTCCATTTCGCCGTGGACCTGGTTGAAGAACTGGGTGACCTGCTTGCGCTGGATGGGGCCGAGGACGCCGGGCCCGGTCAGCTGGTCGACGAAGAAGCGGTAGCCCTTGTCGGTCGGGATACGGCCGGCGCTCGTGTGGGGTTGGACGAGATACCCCTCGCGCTCCAGAGCGACCATTTCGGAGCGGACGGTGGCGGAGGAGACCTGCACCCCGGGTGCATTGGCGACATGGGAGGAGCCGACCGGCTCGGCCGTCCCGATGTACTCGGTGACCACCGCTTCCAGAATGGCTGCCCGCCGGTCGTTCAGGGCGCGCTCGTCCCCGGCAGCGTCGGCGAGCGGGACTGAGTCAAGGGGCGGTGTCATGGGTGCCTGGCACTCAAGTCTACCGAGTGCCAGACACGGACCCGTGGGCGGTACCGAGGGATCAGGGGGCCGGGCCGCCGCGCTCGACCCCGAACTGCCTGCTCTCAGTCGTCACCCAGGCGCAAGGCGGAGATGAAGGCTTCCTGGGGCACCTCGACGCGCCCGATGTTCTTCATCTTCTTCTTGCCTTCCTTCTGCTTCTCCAGGAGCTTGCGCTTGCGGCTGATGTCACCGCCGTAGCACTTGGCCAGGACGTCCTTGCGCTTGGCCTTGACCGTCTCGCGGGCCACGATGCGTCCGCCGATGGCGGCCTGAATCGGGACGTCGAACATCTGCCGCGGGATCAGCTCGCGCAGCTTCTCGGCCATCTTGCGTCCGTAGAGGTCCGCCGTGGACCGGTCCACGATGGTCGAGAAGGCGTCGACCGGTGCGTGGTTGATGAGGATGTCGACCCGGACCAGATTGCCCGTGGCGTAGTCCTCGGGCTCGTAGTCCAGGCTGGCGTAGCCCTTGGTCCTGCTCTTCAGCTGGTCGAAGAAATCGATGACCACCTCGGCCAGGGGCAGGCGGTAGACGAGCTCGACGCGCTCGGGCGACAGGTACTCCATGCGGGTCATTTCGCCCCGCTTGTTCTGGCAGAGCTCCATGACCGTGCCCGTGTACTCGGTGGGCGTGATGATGGTGGCCGACAGCATGGGCTCGTCGATGTGGTCGATGCGGCTGGCGTCAGGCAGCTCGGTTGGGTTGTCGACATAAAGCTGGGTGCCGTCGGTCAGGAAGGCCCGGTACTCCACGCTCGGCGCCGTGGCGATGAGCGAGAGGTTGAATTCGCGTTCCAGTCGCTCCCGCACGATCTCCATGTGCAGCAGGCCCAGGAAGCCGCAGCGGAAGCCGATCCCGAGGGCGTGGGATGACTCGGGCTCGAAGGTGAAGCTGGCGTCGTTGAGCTTCAGCTTGTCCAGGGCGTCGCGCAGATCGGGCAACTCGTCGCCATCCACCGGATAGAGGCCGCAGAACACCATGGGCTTGGGATCCCTGTAGCCGGCGAGCACGTCAGTAGCCCCGTGCTGAGCCGTCGTGACGGTCTCGCCGGAGCGGGCCTC
>DATCEZ010000255.1:0-4366 GCA_036509775.1 Acidimicrobiales bacterium | reverse complement strand
GATCGGGACGGCATCTTCCTGCGTATCGGCGAGTGGGATGCGGCCGGTGCGCTGCGCGCCGCCCAGTCGGTGGAGTTGGAGCGGTCCACCTGGCAGCACGACATCGGCATCACGGCGACGCACGTGGTGTTCATTGAGTCGCCGACGTCGCGCCTGACGACCGAGCCCGGTGCCGCCAGCCCTGTGCCCTTCGGATGGGTGCCCGGGGCTGAAGGTTGGATCGGTGTGGTGCGGCGGGGCGGAGGCGGGGGCGAGAGTGCGGCAGAGGACGCGGTGCGCTGGATACGGCTCGACCCGTGTCTGGTCACGCATGTGCTGGGGGCGTACGACGAACCCGACGGGGCGATCGTGCTGTACGTCTGCTGCTACGGCGTCCCCGAGGCGGGCCAACCCGTCGACACATCGGCCTCTGTCGTGGGCGCACCTGGCTTGGCGCTCTCCGGGATCGGCGGGACCTTGGGCGTCCTCGAACGTTGGCGCATCACGGGCGAGCGAGTGGAACGGGTGCAGGTCGACGAGCGGAACGTGGAGTACTTGCGGATGGACGCCGCCTGCGAGGGTGCGGCGTTCCGCTACGGCTATGCAGTGGAAACGGCCTGGGCGGCGGTTCCGTCTCTGTCGGGGGTGCCGGCAGGCGGGACGGACGCACCGGAACGCTGGACCGCCGAGGCGTCACCGGTCGGTCTCCTGAAATTCGACTTGTCCCGGGACGATGTCGCATCGTGGGCGCCGGGTCCTGGGCGCACCCCCAGCGAGCCGCTCTTCGTCCGAGCGGTCGACGGCCACAGCGACGACGAGGGCTGGCTCCTGACGGTCGTCGACGACGCCAACCGAGGCGCCAGCGATGTCTACGTCCTGGACGCCTCTTCCGTGGGCCGGGGCCGCCCGGAGGCGGTCATCCACCTGCCGGCACGCCTCCCGGTGCGCAGTCACGGGGAGTGGGTTCCCGCCGACCGCTATCGCTGAGACAGGCCGGCCCCTACTGCAGCGCGAGATGGACCGCCTGGTTGATCGCGTCGTGCAGGGCGACGTTCTCGGCCCGGCCCGGCACCTTGACCCGGAGGAGCTGGGGGTGAGCCGGCGCCGGCGCGGCCAAAGCGGACTCGAGCTGCGACAGCTGCGAAATTTCTAGAACCGGAAGACCAAAACCGCGCGCCACTGCGCCGATGTCGCTGGTCGGTGGCGTTCCGAAGAGCTGCTCGAACCTCACAGGGTCGACCGAGGTGGCTTGGGGCAGGAACGAGAAGATCCCTCCCCCGCCGTTGTCGAGCACGACGAAGGTACAGGGGACCGCGGGCAGGTTGACCAGGCCCGAGACATCGTGGAGAAAGGTCAGATCGCCCATGAGGGCGACCGTGTGCATGCCCTCTCCACTCCCCGAGGCGGCGATCCCGAGCGCAGTCGATACGACACCGTCGATCCCGTTCACTCCCCTGTTGGCCAGCACCCGCGGGGGCGTCGGGCCGGGTTCGGCGTACCACTCGAGATCCCGGATCGGCATGGATGCCGCCGCCACGAGCGTGGCTCCAGTCCGCGCTGCATGGCGGTGGACCTCGCGGGCCACGAGCGGCTCGCTCAGATCGGTCCCCAGGACCTCGGCGATGGCCTTCTGCGCCTTGGCTTCGCGGGCACGCCAGGAGTCGATCCATTGCGGATCCGACGGTGCCGCGGTGGCGATGGCGTCGTCCAGCCAGCGATCCACCTCGCACTGATGGAACTCGGTGGCCACCCGGAGCGGGTCGGCCCACTGCCGCCACGGATCGACGACGATGATCCGCGCGCCGGCGTCAGCTGCGTGCGCGACGAACGTGCCCAGGGCCCGAGAGAGCCAGGGCGTTCCGAGCACCACGATGCACTCGGGGAGCGGCGGCTCGGTGCGGACGATGGCATCGGCAGCGCCGATGGCCCCGCCCGACCGGCTCCCTGACAGCGGGTCGGCCAACACGGGCCAGCCCAGTATGTCGGCCAGCCCCGCCACGCCGGCCGGATTGGCCCGCTGTGACCAGGGCCCACCGGCGATGATCATCCCTCTCCCCCGCAGGGGCTCCAGGTCGATGGGGGCCGGACGCGGCCGGCTGTCGCCCACCACCACCCTCGGCCCATGACCGGCGGGAAGTGGTTCTGCGGTGCCGATCAGCGGCTCGCGGAACGCCAGGTTGAGATGGACCGGGCCTGGCCCGTTGGGCCCGTGCACTGCTTCCTCGAAGGCCCTGACCGCAAGCGGCCTCCACGTGGCCTCCTGGCCCTCTGCTGGCACGCCAGGCGACGAGGACCAACGGACGGCCGCGCCGAACAGCCCCTCCTGGTCGATGGACTGCGGTGCGCCGGTGTCATGGAGCTCGGGCGGCCGATCCGCCGTGCAGACGATGAGCGGGACCCCGGCGTGGTGCGCCTCGACGACGGCCGGGTGGAGCTCGGCGGCGGCAGTGCCACTCGTCACACAGATGATCGTTGGCCTTCCTGTCGCCATCGATAAGCCCAGGGCGAAGAACGCCCCGCTCCGCTCGTCGAGCCGGACGTGGACGCGAAGCCGGTCGGCCAGGGGCAGCGCAAGTGGAGTGGAGCGCGAGCCGGCACAGACGACGGCATCGGTGACCCCGAGGCGGACCCACTCGTCGACCAGGGTGGCGCTAAAGGTGGCCTGTACGCTCACCCGTCGTGCCACTCCATGTCGAAGTGCGCGGTTCGGGTCCGCCGCTCGTGCTCCTGCACGGCTTCACGCAGACGGCGCGCCTCTGGGGTCCCTTCGCGGACTTGCTGGCCGCGTCGCGCACCCTGGTGGCGGTGGATCTCCCCGGTCACGGCGATTCGGGATCCGTGCGGGCCGACCTTCCGACGACGGCAAGACTCGTGGCCGAGGCAGTACGGACGCAGACCGGTGACGAGCGGTGTGCCCTTGTCGGGTACTCGCTTGGTGCCCGGGTCGCCCTGCATGTCGGCCTCGCCGGCGACCTGCCACTCAGCCACGTCGTTTTCATTGGCGCGACCGCAGGCATTGAGGACGCGACGGCACGCCAGCGCCGGCGCCAGTCCGACGAGGAGCTTGCTGATGGGCTGGAGGCATCCGGCGATGTCGAGGGCTTCATAGACGCGTGGCTGCGCGGACCGCTGTTCGAGCGGTTGGACCTGAGTGGCGCAGCGCAGCGCTCCGAGCGGCTCCGCAACAGCGCAGCCGGCCTGGCTTCGAGCCTGCGCCTGTGCGGCACAGGCACCCAGGAACCGTTGTGGGATCAGTTGGGGGGCTTCGCCTACCCCGTCTTGGCGCTGGCGGGATCGGACGACAACCGCTTCGCCGCGCATGCGCTGCGTTTGGCCCGGCTCGTCCCGCACGGCGTCGCGTCCCTGGTCCCAGGCGGCGGCCATGCCGTGCACCTGGCCCAACCCGAGCAAGCTGGCCGGATCGTGCGTCACTGGCTCGACGCGGCCGGGCCCGCCAGCAAGTGAGGGGATGAAGCCGGTCGCCTCACAGCAGCAATCCGACCGCCAGCAGGGCACCGGCGAGGATCTGGAGTCGTGCCGTCGTCCCCAGCATCGGAAGTAAGGCCCGTCCCTCCTCGTCACCGAGGGCGAGACGCACAGGGACAACGGCCACCGGCAACGCCAACAAGGCCAACAGGGACCAGGGCCTGTAGCTCGACACGATTCCGATACCCAGCGCCACGCCCAAGAGCGTGACGCAGTAGAACATTCCCGCTCGGCGCCTCCCGAGTCGCACGGCCAACGTCTTCTTCCCCGACTCGGTGTCAGTGGCGATGTCGCGCAGGTTGTTGGCCTGCAAGAGGGCCGCGGCCAGCAGACCTATGGGGACGCCCACCCAGAGTACGAACCACCAGTCGAACTTGTAGACGAAGAGGTGCCCGGCCAGCGAGACGACGAACGGGGCGTGCTGGACGTAGGCGGACCCCGCCGTGGCCACGAGACCGAAAAAGACGAAGACAAACAGCTCGCCGAAGCCGAGGTAGCCATAGGGCCGGGGGCCTCCGGTGTAACCCCACCCAGCGATGCCGCAGACAAGGCCGATCGGGACCAGCCACCACGTGACGCGGGCCGCCAAACCAAGGCCCGCCAGCGCCGCAATGCCGAAGGCGATCAGCGCGGCGATCTTGACTTCGCGCACTGTCGCCAGCTTCCCTGCGACGAGCCGGACGGGACCCACCCGGTTCTCGTCAGTGCCCCGCACCCCGTCCGCGTAGTCGTTGACGTAGTTCGTCCCGATCTGAATGCCGAGCGCCACGATCAGGGCCAGGATCGCGTTGAGCCACGACAGCTGGCGGTCGAAGTCGGCACAGGCCACGACGCGGCAGCTCCCCGAGAACTGTGGAGTGAAGCTTCCGCTCGAGAGGTAGCCCGCGACGGTGCCGACCAC
>DATCEZ010000254.1:0-4368 GCA_036509775.1 Acidimicrobiales bacterium | reverse complement strand
GCCCCTGGTGACCGGGGTGCTGGGCTTCGAGGACACCGTGCTGCCCCAGCTCGAGAACGCCGTCCTGGCCGGCCACGACGTGATCCTGCTCGGAGAGCGGGGCCAGGCCAAGACACGGGTCATCCGCTCCCTGGTGGGCCTGCTCGACGAGTGGCTCCCCATTGTGGAGGGCTCGGAGATCAACGACGACCCCTACGGCCCGGTATCCCGGGGCGCCATCGACACCGTGGCCGACCTGGGGGACGACACCCCCATCGCCTGGGTGCACCGTTCCCAGCGTTACGGCGAGAAGCTGGCCACGCCCGACACCTCGATCGCCGATCTCATCGGCGAGGTCGACCCGATCAAGATCGCCGAGGGCCGCTACCTCAGCGACGAGCTGGCGCTGCACTACGGCCTCATCCCGCGCGTGAACCGCGGCATCTTCGCCATTAACGAGCTCCCGGACCTCTCCGAGCGCATTCAGGTCGGGCTGCTCAACATCCTTGAAGAGCGTGACGTGCAGATCCGCGGCCACCGCATCCGGCTGCCGCTCGACATCACGCTCGTGGCCACCGCCAACCCGGAGGACTACACCAACCGCGGCCGCATCATCACGCCGCTCAAGGACCGCTTCGGTGCGCAGATCCGCACGCACTACCCGTTCGAGACCATGACCGAGGTCAAGATCATGGAGAGCGAGGCCGACCTACCGACGGCGGGCGTGCCGGTGACGGTGCCCAAGTTCATGAAAGAAGTGGTGGCCGAAATCAGCCAGCTGGCCCGGCGCAGCACGCACCTCAACCAGCGCAGCGGCGTCTCGGTCCGCCTCTCCATCGCCAACTACGAGACGCTCGTCGCCTCCGCCGTGCGGCGGGCCCTGCGCACCGGCGAGCCGGTGGCGGTGCCGCGAGTCAGCGACCTCTCCGCCCTCGTGCCGTCGACCCAGGGGAAGATAGAGGTCGAGGCCATGGAGGAGGGCCACGAGGACGAGGTGGTGGCCCAGTTGGTGGCCGCCGCCACTCTGGCCGTGTTCCGCCGCCGCGTCACGCTGGACGACCCGCAGGCGATCGTCGCCGCCTTCCACGAGCACGTCGTCGTGCACGTGGGCGACGACCTGCCGTCGTCGGCCTACCTCTCGGTCCTGGCCGACGTGCCCGAGCTGGAGCCGCCAACGCGCAAGCTGGCCGGGCCCGAGGCGGCCGAGTCCGAGTCGCCCGCCCTCATGGCCAGCGCCCTGGAGTTCCTGCTCGAGGGCCTGCACCTCACCAAGCGGTTGAACAAGGACGCCTCCGGGGCCCGCGCCCTCTACCGCGGGCGCAAGTAAGCCCGCAGGAAGCGCAGAGCACGCCACCGTCATGAGCGCCCGCTACGACTACTCGGAATGGGACGGCACCCAGGAATTCGCGGACCTCGATCCCGACGACCTACTGGCCGGCCTGACCGACGACCTGCTGGCCGGCGGTGACCTCGACGACGCGTTGCGGCGGCTCCTCAGAAGCGGCTTCCGCAACGCCGACGGGGAGCAGGTGCCCGGGCTGCGCGACATGCTCGACCAGTTGCGCCGGCGCCGGGCCGAGATGCTGGCCGAGGGCGACCCCGACGGCCGCATGGCCGAGCTCACCCGCCAGCTCGACGACATAGAGCAGGACGAGCGCGCCGCCATCGACGAGCTGGTCGAGGATGCCCACAACTCGGGCGACGAACGCCGCTCCGAGGTGACCGACGACGTGGCCACCGAGCGGCGCATGGCCCTCGACCTTCAGCCGGACGACCCCGCCGGGCGCGTCAGCAGCCTGCAGCACTACGACTTCGTCTCCTCCGAGGCACGCGAGAAGTTCGAGGAGCTGGTCGAGGAGCTGCGCCGCGAAATGGCGGACACCTTCTTCGAGGGCGCCTCTGACGCGCTGTCCAACATGGACAGCGAGCAGATGCAGCGCATGCGCGACGCCTACGACGCGCTGAACCAGATGCTCGAGCAGCGCGAGCGCGGCGACGACCTCGACCCCACCTTCGAGGAGTTCATGGCGCAGTTCGGCGACATGTTCCCCGGCAACCCGCAGAACCTCGACGAGCTGCTGGAGCAACTGGCCGAGCGCATGGCGGCGGCCCAGGCCGTGTGGAACTCCATGAGCCCCGAGCAGCAGGCCCAGCTGCGCAACCTGATGGACTCGGTTCTGGAAGACATGGACCTGCGCTGGCAGGTGGAACGGCTGGCGGGCAACCTCCGGAGCGCCGTGCCCGACGCCGGCTGGCAGAAGTCCTACGAGTTCAGCGGCGAGGGCCCCATGGGCATGAGCCAGGCCACCGACCTGGCCACCCAGCTGGGCCAGCTCGACCGCATGGAAGAGGTGCTCCAATCCGCCTCGACGCCCGCCGCGCTGGGCGAGATCGACCTGGACCAGGTGCGCCAGCACATGGGCGAGGACGCCGCCCGGGCGCTCGACCGGCTGGCCAACCTGACCAAGTCGCTGGCCGACGCCGGGCTCATTGAGCAGCAGGGCGGCCGCATTGAGCTGACCCCCCAAGGCGTGCGGCGCCTGGGCCAGAAGGCGCTGGCCGACCTGTTCGGTCAGATCAACAAGGACCGCATCGGGGACCACTCGGCGCTGCGCACCGGCACCGGGCACGACCGCGAGGAGACGACCAAGGCCTACGAGTACGGCGACCCGCTGAACCTGCACCTCTCGACGACCGTGCACAACGCGGTCCGCCGCGGCGGCTCGGGCGTCCCGGTGCGCCTCACGCCCGACGACTTCGAGGTGGTCGAGGTCGAGGCGCTCAGCCGTTCGGCCACCGTCCTGGCCATCGACCTCTCCATGTCGATGCCCATGCGCGACAACTTCGTCCCGGCCAAGCGCATGGCCATGGCCCTGCAGACGCTCATCTCGTCGAAGTTCCCCCGCGACTATCTCGGCATCGTGGGCTTCTCCGAGGTGGCCCGCGAAATCCGCCCCGACGAAGTGCCCACGGCGATGTGGGACTACGTCTACGGCACCAACTTGCAGCACGCGCTGGCGCTGGCGCGGCGCATGCTGGCCCACGAGCACGGGACCAAGCAGATCATCGTCGTGACCGACGGCGAGCCGACGGCGCACATCGACGACGCCGGCGAGGTCTGGTTCAACTACCCGCCGATCCCCGAGACGCTGCGCCGCACCATGGCCGAGGTGATCCGCTGCACCCGGGCCGGCATCGTCATCAACACCTTCGCCCTCGATCTGCAGCGCACCCACTACCCCTTCGTGGAGCAGATCGCCCGGGTCAACGGCGGCCGCACCTTCTACACGACGCCCGACGCGCTGGGCGGCTATGTGCTCGTCGACTTCCTGCAGCACCGTCGCGTGCTGCGTCCTGCCGGCTAGTTCGGGGGCCCACCGCAGCCGCCTGACCTCCGATTTTTCGGACGGACGGCCCGATTCCGGCCCTCCGGAGCCACAACTTCACGAAATCATCGGACAATCGTTAGGCTCGCCCGGGCGCGCCCCGAAAGGGCCTCCCACCTGGGATTCTCCACGGGGGCCGAAGGGCCGGTCGCGCCCGAATGCGCGCGTTTCGTGCCTGGAATCGGCAATTTCCCCTTGCGCCTACAGGGTGCGTAGTGAAAGATGACATGACTACACCGCTGTAACTACACCATTGCCACCTGTGGCGAAGAAGGGGGGCGAACCCAGTGCCAGTTGACATAGTCACCACGCTCTACGGTCGCCAAGAACGAAGCTGGCAGTTGCAAGCCAACTGCATGGGAGTCGATCCAGACCTGTTCTTCCCGGAGCGCGGCGCGTCCACCCGCGAGGCCAAAGAGGTCTGCCGTGGCTGCGTCGTGCGCGAAGACTGCCTCGAGTACGCCTTGGCGAATGGCGAGAAGTTCGGCATCTGGGGCGGCATGAGCGAGCGGGAGCGTCGGCGCCTGCGCCGGGCCCGTGCCCTCGCCCGCCGGGACATCGCGATCAGCGCCTCCTGACGAGGCGAGCGCTCGACGCTCGACCGCTACTCCGGCTTTCACGCACGAACATTTCACCTCCTCACCGAACCGCAGGGAGCCGGGCCTCCACCGTCGCCGTCTCTGACAGGCCGAGTTCCGCTCGCCTGCCGGCGGGCACGGTGGCCAACACGACTTCGGGGATGAGCCCGACCAGCTCGCCGCCTTCGACGTCGGCGCCACGCTCGGCGACCAGGGCGGCCACCGCGTCGTAGAGCCGGGCCGGCCCGTAACGGTCCGGGTCGATCAGATTGCACGACACCTGGGCCCGCGCCCCTACGGCCAGGCCCAGCGCCCGCACCTCGGGGCCCCGCACCAGTGGCGCCACCTGGCGGGCCACCTCTACCGAGGAGACCCAGACGTTGTACGCCACCAGGACCCGGCGCGCCCCGACCGCCACCGCGCCG
>DATCEZ010000253.1:0-7017 GCA_036509775.1 Acidimicrobiales bacterium | reverse complement strand
TGTCGATCAGTCGGATTGCCCGCTGGGGAGTGGCCAGTCGGCAGGCCACCAGTCTCCCTTTGGGTCGGTGGTTTGCCCGACCTCAATGATGTAACCGTCAGGATCTCGGATGTAGCAACGGATTTCGTACGGGTGCTGCTTCGGCGGCGTCAGGAACTGCGCGCCCCGGGCGCTCCATTCGGCATACGTGGCGTGGATATCCGTGACCCGGATATTGAGGAAACTGCTGACCCGGTCAGGGTCGCTCGGCGTCTCGAGAGTGACCGACGGCTTGTCGTCAGTGGGGCCGCCGCCGCCATTGATGATGATGAAGGTGTTGGCGAGTGCGACATTTGTCGGCTCGGGCCCGAAGACCACCGTGCCGCCGAGTACCTCGGTGTAGAAGTGCCGGGAGCGCTCTACATCGTCGGAGACGATGAAGTTGCCCACGATCATTCGCTGTGCGGGCTGGGTGGATTGGGCCACTGGCACCTCCGCTCGTTGAGGCTCATGCCCCGCTGACGACGAGGTCTGAAGGCACTTAGTCAACCACGTCGCTCGTCGGGCGCGTCGGCTCGGTGGAGCCGATCAACGAGCAGCTATCAGCCTTTCGGGCCGTACTTTCTCCTGATTCGGGCCTCGTGGTGAGCCACGTCGGTGCTGATCTCATAGAGCTCCTTCAGGATGCCTCCGATGGAGTCGGCGAAGTGCTTTGTGACGTCCTGGCAAACGAAAGGCAGGTCGCCAGGGGGTCCGTCAGACCGGAAAGCCCGGCGAGGCACGGCACCAACTCGGAAATACCACCGTTGCGGTGACCCCAGCCCCTAGGCTCGGTACATGGGGCAGGGTGACGTGCCGACGTCGCGAGGCGGTCCACTCCGCCGGCGCAAGGAAAAGCGGCAGCTCGAGCACCTGGCCGCATCGACGGCGCGGGACGGAACACCGCAGGCCTCGGCGGCGCATGTCAAGCTCATCGGTGATCAGCCGGCCATCCCGGTGCAGACTGATCATGAGAAGCAGGACGCGGATGCACCGGACAGTTGCACCCCGCAACCTCGTACCGGCGGCTTCCACGTCCGGGCGGTGCCGATCGATCAACCCGTCGGCGACTGACGACCGCACCGGTCGGCTCGCACACCACACGCGACCAGTAACCGCTGCCCCCGATCCTGCCGGCTCAGGCGGGAATGGTGGACGTGCGGGCGTAGACGAGCGTCGTGAGCCGACCGCTCGAACGGTCCGAGAGCTCCACCTGCATGGGCGCATCGGGACCATCCCCAAGCAGCGTGCAGGCCGAGACGACAGGACCCTCTCCGGTCTGGGCCAGGTAGCGCAGGTCGAGTTCGGTCACGACGGCCGGCGTGTTGAAACGGGCCGACGCCAACTCCTCGGCGGCCGCTTCGGCGAAGAGCGCCACCATGGCGCCCTGCAGCGTCCCGGCGGGATTCCGGAGCTCGGGTGTCACCGCCATCTCGAGGGCACCGGCGAACGCGTCGAGTACGACGATGCCGGCTTCCTCGCGCAGCGGACGGTCCAGTGTCCGTGAGCCGTCGAACATGGTTGCCATGCGGCCCGGCGAGGCCGGCGGCTTCACAGGATCGGTGGCACGGCGTTGCACCCGCGTGAAGCCGATCGCTCCAGTCGCCACGGGTTCACCCTCTTCGGTCACGACATCCACCGTCGCCACCGCAGATCGACGACCGCGGCGCAAAATGGTCGTCCGGGTCGAGACGAAAGCGGGCGCCGGAAGCGGGCGCATCCGCACCGACATGTCCGAGGTCAACGTCCAGGCGTCAGGGTCGTCGTCGAGCACGACACCTGCCGCCACGTCGACCAGGAAGGCGACGATGCTGGCACGCAGCGCGCCATGGCGGAGCAACTCAGGCCGCGGATGCAGACCTAGACGGAATTCGCCGTCGTGGATCTCGGCGACGACACCCAGGCGGGCGGGGATATTGAAATTGTCATCGAGGAGGTCCGTCATCGGTGGTCCGGCACGCTATCGGCAGCCTCCCGGTCGCCACCAGTTGCCACGCGCAAGAGAGCCGCTGCAGCAGGGCTGGCCGTCCCACGTGGGGGTGCGATCCCTGGCAAGGTGAGCGGCAATGGACCCGATTGACGTCGACGCCTTCGAGACCCTGGTCGCCGACGCCCTCGAGGCGATCCCCGACGAGCTACGCGCCGGAATGGAGAACGTGGCCATCATCATCGATGACGAGAGCCCGCCGGGCCGGCTCTACGGGCTGTACGAAGGGATCCCACTCACCAAGCGCGGTACGTACGCTGGCGCACGCCCCGATCAGATCACGCTCTTCCTGGCCACGATCTGCCAGTCGGCCCACACCTCTGACGAGTTGGCTCGCCGGGTGCGCGTGACTTTGCTCCACGAAGTCGGCCACCACTTCGGTCTCGGCGAGGCGCGCCTGCGCGAACTCGGCTGGGCCTGAGCGTCGGCACCCGGGCTATTGCGGCGGCAGCTCCCTGTTGGGGGGTTGGGCCGGCGTGGCCACTGGCGGCGATGAGCCGTTGGACTTGGCATCGGCCAAGTTCTCGTTACGCAGCGTCGAGAGCAGGACCTCGGCCGCGCCCATGAGACTCGTCGCTTCGTAGGGAACGACGATCTTGGCGTTCTCGGATGACGCGATGTCCTGCAACGCCTTCAGCTGGAGGACCGCCAGGGTGTGCGGGTTGATGGTGGCGGTGTCGATGGACGTCAACCGGGACGCCTCACCCTCGCCGCGGAGCTCGAGAGCCTTCTTCTCACCTTCGGCCTGTAACTCCAGCACCTTCATCTGTGCCTCGGCGCGCAAGATGGCCGACTGCTTGGCCCCCTCGGCCTCGAGGACGGCCGCCTGCTTGCGCCCGCCCGCCGAGTTGACGGCTGCAGTCTGCTCGCCCTCTGACTTCAAAATGGCGGCGCGCTTGTGCTGTTCGGCTTCCTTCTGCTCGGACATGGCCTGCACCACGTTCAAGGGCGGGGTGATGTCCAGGATCTCAATCCGGTTCAGCCGCACCCCCCACTTGGCCGTGGCGTCGGCCATGTGGTCCTGCATCCGGCTGTTGATCGTCTCACGCTCGGAGAGCGCCTGGTCGAGTGAGAGCTCGCCGAAGACCGCCCGCAGCGCCGTGCGAGAGAGTTGGTCGACAGCCAGTTGGTAGTCGTTGATCTCGAACAGTGCCGACTTCACGTCGATCACCTGACAGAAGATGGTGGCGCTCACCTGGAGCGACACGTTGTCCTTGGTGATCACGGCCTGCTGGTCGCCCGTCATGGGGAACTCGCGGACGTCGACCTTCTCCATCTTGTCGATGAACGGCACCAAAATGCGCATGCCCGGCTGGTCGACCGACCTGAACTCACCCAGTCGCTTGACGACGCCGACGCTCCCCTGTTGCACGATCTTGACGAATCGCGAGAGGAAGAGGGCGCCGATCCCGACTCCCGCCAGCACGGCGACGATGACGATACCCAACACTTCTCCGGCCGATGCGAACATGCGGCACCTCTCTTCTAGCTGTCGATGGCGTAAACGACGAGCAGACCTCGCTCGACGTCGGCGACGACGACATCGGTCCCGATAGGGATACTGGCCTCGGGGTCGAGCGGGATTGCCATCCACTCCTCACCTCTGGCCCGGATCCTTCCGGGGTGGTGTGCGCCTTCAATGGCCTTCACGACTAATGCGGTGTCTCCGACCATTCCTTGGACGCCATTCAGCACGAAAACCAGTCTATTAGCGACCGATGTAAACGGGCTCCCGCTTCTCGGTGAAGGCGGCCAGAGCCTCCTGAGTGTCCCGGGTCGAGAAGTTCAGGGCCTGGCAGCGGGCCTCGTCCTCCACCGCCTGCTCCATGGAGGCCATGGAAGAGGCGGTGAGCAGCGTCTTGGTCATGGACAGGGCCAAAGGCGGGCCAGCGGCCAGGGTGGTGGCCCAGTCGTCCACGAAGTCGTCGAGTTGGTCGACCGGCAGCACCCTGTTCACGAGGCCGATGGCCGCGGCCTCCTCGCCGCTCCACATGCCGCCGAAGAGCGCGATCTCCTTGGCCCGGGCCAACCCGACGAGCCGCGGCAGCAGCCAGGACGCACCGTTGTCGAGCGCCAGGCCGCGCTTGGCGAAGATCATGGAGAGCCTGGCTCGGTCGCTGCAGACGATCAGGTCACAGCCCAACGCGAGCGACAGACCGGCACCCACCGCGACGCCGTCCACCTTGGCGATCGCCGGCTTGGAGACGTGGTGCAGGGCCAGGGCCACGTCTCCCAGGCGCCGCATGCGGGCCAGGCCGGAGCGGGAGGGATCGGTGGCGGGGCCGTTGGGGTCCGAGAGGTCGGCCCCGGAGCAGAAGGCGCCACCCGCCCCCGTCAGAACCATGACCCGGTCGTCGGGATTGTCCTCCACCTCTTCGAAGGTGGCGCGTAACTCGGTCAGCATCTTTCCGTTGGCGGCGTTCTTGCGCTCGGGGCGGTTCATCGTGACGGTCACGACACCGTCCTGGCGTTCGACGATCAGTGTCTCCATGGGCACGGACCCTAGGCCGCGCCGCCTCAGAACGCACCTTCGACGACCTCGAGGATCCCGTCCAGGACGGCGGCAACGTCGAAGCGCACATCGGCCCAGCGTCTCCCCTGTTGCTGCAGGTAGATGGCGGCGAGCCGCCGCAGCCGGCGCTGTTTCGATGCGGTCACGGCCTCGAACGGATGACCGTGCACGGACCCGGTCCGGGCCTTGACCTCGCAGACCACCAGGAGCGAGCCCTTGGCGCAGATCAGGTCGATCTCGCCCGCCCCGCAGCGCCAGTTCCGCTCCAGTACCTCGTAGCCGTGCGCCCGGTAGTGCAGGGCCGCCCGGTTCTCGCCGAATCCTCCGAGTGCAGCGTTGTGCCGGTCACCGTTGCCCACCGACGGTGGAACGGTCGCGGCCGCGTCCAGCGGGGGCGTCAGAGTTCTTGTTCGGGCAACCGCTCAATGTTCACGTCACGGAAGGTCACAACGCGCACCTCGGGAACGAACCGCGCTGGGCGGTACATGTCCCACACCCAGGCGTCGCGTATCTCGAGCTCAATGCAGGCAGGCGTCGTGTCGGAGCGCACCGTCAGCGCGACCTCGTTGGCCAGATAGAACCGGCGTTCGGTCTCAATGACATATGTGAAGACCGGCAGGACGGCCCGGTACTCCTGGACGAGCCCGAGCTCAATCTCGGATTCGTAGCGTTCGAGGTCTTCCTCGCTCACGCTGCGACCGCCCTACGCGTCCGCATCCTCCTCGAGAGCCTCATCGACCTCGGTGTCATCGGCTTCGACCTCGTCGACGACATCGACGTCCACGTCGTCGGTCGCGTCCACGACGTCGACCTCTTCGAGCTCATCCACGTCCGCTGTCTCGACCTCGTCCTCGACCACGGCGGCCGCGGCCTTTTCACGGGGAATGCGGCGCTCCTTGATCTTTGCGGCCTTCCCGTGCCGGTCCCGCAGGTAGTACAGCTTGGCCCGGCGCACGTCGCCCAGCGTGGTGACCTCTATTTTGGCGATCGTCGGCGAGTGCACCGGAAAGGTCCGCTCGACACCCACGCCAAAGCTCACTTTGCGCACGGTGAACGTCTCCTGCACGCCGCCACCCTGGCGCCGCATGACCGCACCTTGGAAGACCTGCACCCGCTCCCGGTTGCCCTCGACGACCCGGACGTGGACCTTGACGGTGTCGCCGGGACGGAAGTCGGGGATGTCGTCGCGCAGGCTGTCGCGATCGATCAGTTCGGTGGGGTGCATGAGAGGCGTCCTTCGGTCACACCGGCTCAGTGCCGGACGGAACATCGTAGCCGTGCGCAGCCAGGGCCCGCACGTCGCTGGCGCTGAGCGCCGACGCCCTGACCAGGCGCGCAAGCAGGTCGGGGCGGCGCTCGGCCGTCCGCAGCAGGGCCTGCAGGCGGCGCCAGGCAGCCACAGCCCCGTGATCCCCCGACCGCAGGACCTCGGGGACCGCCCAACCCCGGAACTCCGCCGGGCGGGTGTACTGGGGATATTCCAAGAGCCCGGCGGCGAAGCTTTCGTCCAGGGCGGACTCCTCGTTCCCCAGCACGTCGGGCAGCAGGCGGGCGACCGCCTCGACCACCACCAGGGCGGCCAGTTCCCCTCCGGCCAGGACGAAGTCACCAACGGAGAGCTCGCCGTCCACCAGATGATCGGCCACCCGCTGGTCCACCCCTTCGTAGCGCCCGCAGAGCAACGAGAAGCCGCCACCGGACAGCGATGCCAGTTCGACGGCCACCTCCTGATCGAACGGACGTCCGCCCGGAGCGAGGAGGAACAGCGGCCGCGGCGCGTCGGGCACCGACTCCACGGCACGAAAGACCGGATCGGGGCTCAGCACCATGCCGGCTCCCCCGCCGAAGGGGCTGTCGTCGACTGAGCGGTGCACGTCGGTCGCGCCCTCTCGCAGGTCGTGGACGCGCACGTCGAGGGCGCCCGATGCGGCCGCCCGGCCCAGGATCGACACGCCGCAGTAGGTGGTCACCACGTCCGGAAAGATCGTGAAGACGTCGATCCTCACGGCGGGCATGTCACAGGTCGAGCAGCCCCTCGGGGATGTCGACGTCGACGGTCCGGCCCGTCGGGTCGTGGGCGGTGACGAAGCGGACCGGAATGAGCCCGCCCGACTCGAGGACCATCAGATCGCTGGCCGGATTGGCCTCGACCGACGCCACGACGCCGAGGGTCGCGCCGCTCCCGTCCCGCACGGTGGCCCCGACCAGATCGTGCACCCACAGCACGCCGGCCACGTCCTCGAGTGGTTCGGCCTCGAGCTCAACGCCGCGCAGGCTGTCGGCAGCGTTACGGTCGAACACGCCCTCGAACTGCACAATGAAACGGTCGGGCCCGAAGGGCGTCGACCACACGACGGTCAGCGCTCCGCGCTCTGACGCCAGCTCCGTCCCAGGGTCGACGCGCTGCGTCTGGTCCGTCCAGAGCTGGACGACCACCTCGCCGCGCAGACCGTGGGCCTTGGTGACCCGGCCGACTTTGAGCAGATCAGTCGTCGACGAT
>DATCEZ010000252.1:0-2262 GCA_036509775.1 Acidimicrobiales bacterium | reverse complement strand
GCACCTCGCGCAGGAAGGCGGGAGAGAGCCGCTGCTCCTCGTGTGCCCTGGCGCCGCCGTGCCAGATGCGCTCTGTCAGGGCGCCGATGGCCGCGCGGACGGCCGCGTCGCGAACGACGATGAACACGAAGGGCTGGCTGTTCTCCGCACTGGGCGCGTGAGTGGCCGCCGTCAGGATCCGCGCCACGGTCTCGTCGTCGATGTCGTCGGGCAGGAAGGCGCGGGCCGCCCGCTGGGTGAGCACCACGTCGAAGAAGTCAGGCATGGCGGCCGATGGTATCGACCGCTGGGGTGGGTGACCCATGGGTGAGGATTGGTCGCCGCCGAGGCGACCCCACTACCTTTGGCGCTGCACCGGCCCAGGGCGGTGCCCGCCGTGAGGACGTGGTGGAGGTTCGAAGGCGGACGGGGAGAGGAGTCACACCGTGGCAGACGACGCCGCAGCACAAGAAGACGTGCTCAAGAGCATCATCGGGCAACCGACCGGCAAGTCCAAGGTGGTGGTGGAGCGGGGGCCAGTGCAGCACTTCGCGGACGCCCTCCTGAGCACGAGCCCTATCTACCACGACCCCGCGGCGGCCAAGCGGGCCGGCTTCGACAACATCCCGGCACCGCCGACGTGGCCCTTCGCCATGGAGTTCTCCGGCACGTTCGCGGAGATGCAGCCGGCGGACGCGCCCACCGGCAGCCCGCTGGCGAAGGTCCTGGGGCCGCTCATGGCCAAGGGTGGCCTCATCCTGCACGGCGAGGAGGAATTCCTCTACCACCGGCCCGTGCAGGTGGGGGACGTGCTGATCGGTGACGGCGTGATCTCCGACGTGTACCAGAAGGAATCCAAGGGTCGGACGATGACATTCATCTGCTCGGAGACGAAGTGGACCGAGGAGTCGACAGGCGAGCCGGTCGTGACGGCGCGCATGAATCTGATCCACCGGTCCTAGGGAGGTCGTGACAATGGGTGAGAAGAAGCTGTCCTACGAGGACGTGCAGGTGGGGGACGAGGCGCCGGTCATATCGCACACGCTGACGCGGACCGACCTGGTGAAGTACGCGGGGGCATCGGGGGACTTCAACCCGATGCACCACGACGAGGTGGCGGCCCAGCAGGCCGGGCAACCCAGCGTGTTCGGGCACGGCATGTTCTCCATGGGCCTGCTGGGCACAGCGCTGACGGACTACGTGGGCGTCGGCAACGTCACGCGCTACCAGGTCCGTTTCGCCCGCCAGACCTGGCCCGACGAGGTGCTGTCCTCCAAGATCGTCGTCACCGCCAAGCGCGAGGAGGACGGCAAGAGGTTGCTCGACCTCGCCGTCACGCTGTCCAACGGCGAGGGCGAGGACAAACTGGTCGGGGAGGCCACGGCGACACTGCCGTAGCTCGCCGCCCGGGCGGTTTTGTCAACAGATCGACAATTGACGCCTCCTCCCGGCGCTGTCGCGGAGCACACGAGCCATGCGACGTGGCCAAACGTGCGGGGTCGAGGACCGGAGGTCGTCTCCACCCCCGTAGTCTTGGCACCCATGGCCCACGGCACGGCGGTGACCCGGTGAGCGTCGTCGACGAGCGCGTGCGCGACCTGGACGGCGCGGTCGCGTTGGGCCAGGCGCTGGTGCGCAATCTCGAACAGGTCGTCCTCGGCAGCAGCGGTGCGCTGGTGGCGGCAGCAGTAGCCGCGCTCTCGGGTGGTCATCTCCTCGTCGAGGACGTGCCGGGCGTGGGCAAGACAGTGTTGGCCCGGACCCTGGCCGCGTCCCTCGGTGCCGAGCTGTCGCGGGTCCAGGGTCACCCCGACCTGCTCCCGTCCGACATCACCGGCGTGTCGGTCTTCATGCCCGACACCGGGACGTGGGATTTCCGGCCCGGTCCCGTCTTCGCCCATGTCGTGCTGGTGGACGAGCTCAACCGCACGCCACCCCGCACGCAGTCGGCGTTGCTCGAGACGATGGAGGAACGCCAGGTCAGCGTCGACGGCCAGTCCTGGCCGCTGCCCCAACCGCACCTGGTCATCGCCACGCAGAACCCGCACTCACAGCGCGGCACCTTCCCGCTGGTCGAGAGCCAACTCGACCGCTTCGCCATGGCGACACGCATCGGGTACCCCTGCGCGGCGGACGAGGTGCGGCTGGCCCTCCACGGCGGCGGCACCTACGCGCTGGCTGACCTCCGCGCCGTCTGCACGCCGCAGGAATGGGGCCGCGCGCAACAGGTCACGGAGTCCGTCCCGGTGCACGACGCGGTGGCCACCTATGCCGTGGAGCTCT
>DATCEZ010000251.1:0-7907 GCA_036509775.1 Acidimicrobiales bacterium | reverse complement strand
AGCGCCGACACGGGGGTGGTGTCCGAAGGCTTCAGCACCATGGTGTTGCCGGCCGCCAGGGCCGGAGCGAATTTCCAGACCGCCATCATCATCGGGTAGTTCCAGGGCGTGACGGCGCCGCACACACCCAGCGGCTCGCGGCGGACGAACGAGGTGTGGCCGGCCATGTACTCCGCCGCGGCCAGGCCCTGGAGGTTGCGGGCGGCGCCGGCGAAGAAGCGGATCTGGTCGACCATGGGCGGGACCTCCTCGTCCATGGTCAGCTGGAAAGGCTTGCCGGTGTTCTCGGACTCGGCCCGGACCAGGTCCTCCGCCCGGGCCTCGAGGGCATCGGCGATCCGGATGAGCGCCAGGCTCCGCTCCGAGGGGGTGGTGCGCTTCCAGGAGGTGAAGGCGTCCGCCGCCACCCGCAAGGCATGGTCCATGTCGGCGGCCCCGGAGACGGGGGCCTCGGCAAAGGCCTCGCCCGTGCTCGGGTTGATCAGGGGTGCGCTGGGCCCGTCCTCGGCGTCGCGGTAGGCACCCCCCACGAAGTTCTGCAGCTTTCGCATACGGCTTCTCCTTGCCTGGCCCGTCGACTACAGGATCACAGAAGATCACACCCTCAACAAGCGTTTCCGCAAGTTTGGGAGGGCAATCTGACGAATTCTGCTTGACTAGGGGGGAGAAGATGACACAATTCTGCAGATCGGGGCTCGCCCCCCGGAGCAGCGACCGAAGAGAGGTGTGACATGCCCGACGCCGAGGAGTCGGCGGAGGCGGCCCCCCAGGGCGACCCGGCCCAGGTGACGAGCGCTCTTCTGGACGCGCCCAATCGCGCGATCATCGAAGCTCTCCAGCGGGACGGGCGCCAGCCCTACGGCGCCATCGCCGAGGCGGTCGGGCTCTCAGAAGCGGCCGTCCGCCGCCGGGTCCAGCGCCTGCGGGAGTCGGGGATCATGCAGATCGTCGCCGTCACCGACCCGTTGCAGCTCGGATTCACCCGCCAGGCCATGATCGGCATCAACGTTGAAGGCGACGTCCGCAAGGTGGCCGAGAAGCTCTCGGGCATGCAGGAAGTCGACTACGTCGTGATGTGCGCCGGCTCCTTCGACCTCCTGGCCGAGATCGTGTGCGAGGACGACGAAGCCCTCCTGCACGTCCTCAACGATTCCGTGCGCTCCATTCCCGGCGTGCGCGCCACCGAGACGTTCCTGTACCTGAAGCTGGCCAAGCAGACCTACACCTGGGGCACGCGATGAGCGGCCCCGACCCCAACGCGGAGGAACAATGAGTACCACCAGTCCGGAGAATTCCAACCTGAGTGACCAGGCGCGGCGCAACCTGTGGATGCACTTCAGCCGCATGGGCACCTACGAGACGCACGAGGTGCCGGTGATCGTGCGCGGCGAAGGCGCCTACGTCTGGGACCAGCACGGGAAGCGCTACCTCGACGGCCTGGCGGGCCTCTTCACGTCGCAGCTCGGCCACGGCCGGATGGAGCTGGCCGAGGCGGGCGCCAAGCAGGCGGGCACGCTGGCCTACTTCCCGCTGTGGACCTACGCCCACCCCCGTGCCATTGAGTTGGCCGAGCGCGTGGCGAGCTACGCGCCGGGCGACCTCAACCGCGTCTTCTTCACCACGGGCGGCTCCGAAGCGGTGGAGTCGGCCTGGAAGCTGGCGCGCCAGTACTTCCGCATCATCGGGCAGCCTCAGCGCACGAAGGTCATCAGCCGCTCCATCGCGTACCACGGCACGTCGATGGGTGCGCTGTCCATCACCGGCATCCCCGAGTTGCGGACGCCGTTCGAGCCGTTGGTGCCCGGCGCCATAAAGGTGCCCAACACCAACTTCTACCGAGCCGAGCTGTTCGCCGACGACGAGGTGGCGTTCGGGCAATGGGCCGCCGACGAAATTGAGCGGGCCATTGAGCGCGAGGGCGCCGACACGGTGGCCGCGGTGTTCCTCGAGCCGGTGCAGAACGCCGGCGGCTGTTTCCCCCCGCCCCCGGGTTACTTCCAGCGTGTGCGCGAGATCTGCGACCGCCACGGCGTGCTCCTCGTCTCCGACGAGGTGATCTGCGCCTTCGGCCGCCTCGGCCACTGGTTCGGGGCGCTGCGCTACGAGTACCAGCCGGACATCATCACCGTGGCCAAGGGCCTGACCTCGGGGTATGCACCGCTCGGCGCCATGATCGCCTCCGACCGCCTCATGGAGCCCTTTCTTGAGCCGGGGGCGTCCTTCCTGCACGGCTTCACGTTCGCCGGCCACCCGGTGAGCTGTGCGGTGGCGCTGGCCAACCTGGACGTCTTCGAAGGCGAGCACATCCTGCAGCACGTGCAGGCGACCGAAGGCTCCTTCCGGGCCGCCCTCGACGGCCTGATGGACCTCCCGATCGTGGGCAATGTCCGCGGCGCCGGATTCTTCTACGGGATTGAGCTCGTCAAGGACAAGGAGACACGCCTGTCCTTCGACGATGAAGAGTCGGAAAAGCTGCTGCGCGGCTTCCTCTCGGGCGCCCTGTTCGAGGCCGGATTGATCTGCCGCGCCGACGACCGGGGCGACCCCGTGGTGCAGCTGTCTCCGCCGCTCATCTGCGGACAGGAGGAGATCGACTTCATCGCCGGCACACTGCGCGAGGTGCTGACAGAAGCGGGGAAGCGGGCGGGCCTGTTGCATCACCCTGTGCCGATGGAACCGGCACCCGGAGCGCGAGCGGCATGGGGCGCGGAGAAGAGCTAGCCGGGGGGGTCACATCGGGCTACCAGCGCCTCTCGCTCTGGTGGGAGGCAGTCCCGGCCCCGCTGCCGCCGCGCCCTGCGCTCACCGAGGACCTCGACGTCGACGTCTGCATCGTCGGCGCCGGATTCACCGGACTGTGGACGGCGCACGCGCTGGTGCAGGCCGACCCGTCGCTGCGCATCGCCGTGCTCGAACGCGAGGTGGCCGGCTTCGGCGCCTCGGGACGCAACGGTGGCTGGTGCTCCGCGCTGTTCGCCACCTCTGACGCCGCCCTGGCCCGCCAGCACGGGATCGAAGCGATGCGCGCGATGCGTCGCGCCATGCAGGAGACGGTCGACATCGTCGGCGCCAGTGCGGCGAGCGAGGGCATCGACTGCCACTTCGTCAAGGGCGGCTCCATCGACCTGGTGCGCAGCGAGGCGCAGCGGGCGCGGGCGATGGACGAGGTCGACGAGTCGCGCGCCCTCGGCTTCACCGAGGACGACGTGCGTTGGCTGGGACCGGACGAGGCGCGCCAGGTCATTGGCGCAACGGGCGTGCTCGGCGCGACGTTCACGCCGCACTGCGCCGTGGTGCAGCCGGCGCTCCTGGCCCGCGGGCTGGCCGACGCCGTGCAGCGCCACGGGGTGTCGATCTACGAGCACACCGAAGTGCTCGCCATTGACGCCGGCCGGGCGGGCGATCCCCCATCGGTGCGCACCCGCGGCGGGACCGTGCGGGCGGAGTACGTCGTGCGCGCCACCGAGGCCTGGACGCCGACCCTGCCCGGCCTGGAGCGGGCCATCGTCCCGGTGTACTCCCTCATGGTGGCCACCGAGCCCCTCGGCGCCGACTTCTGGGCGCAGGCGGGGCTGGACGGACGGGCCACCTTCGCCGACCACCGCCACATGATCATTTACGGGCAACGCACGGCCGACGACCGCATCGCCTTCGGGGGCCGCGGGGCGCCGTACCACTACGGCTCCACCATCTCCCCCCGCTTCGACAGCGAGCCGGCGGTGCACGAGCTGTTGCGCCAGACCCTGGCCGAGCTCTTCCCGGAGGTGGCCGACGCCCGCTTCACCCATGCCTGGGGCGGGCCGCTCGGCATTCCGCGCGACTGGCACTCCTCGGTGGGCCTGGACCGGGCCACCGGCCTAGCTTGGGCCGGGGGGTACGTGGGCGACGGGGTCTCGACGACCAACCTGGCCGGGCGCACATTGGCCGACCTGATTACGGGGGCCGACACGGCGCTGACCCGGCTGCCCTGGGTCGGGCATGTCTCGCCCCGCTGGGAGCCCGAGCCCCTGCGCTGGCTCGGTGTCAATGCCGGGCTGTGGACCATGAAGCTGGGTGATCGCAGCGAAGCCCGCCATGGGCGCCCGAGCCGGGTGGCCGGAGCGATGGGACGCCTCCTCGGCCAGTGATCAGTGCCACAATGCCGTCCGTGCAGGAGACGGCGGCCGAGGCGATCACCAAGCTGATCTACACGTACGCCGAGCGCATTGACGCCGGCGACTTTGCCGGGGTGGCCGAGGTGTTCGCCCACGCCACCCTGACCTTCGAGGGCTTCGGCGACGCGGTGTCGGGCCGCGACGCCATTGTGGCTTTGTACGGGCGGACCACCCGGCGCTACGAGGACGGGACGCCCAAGACGAAGCACGTCATGACCAACGTGATGGTCGACGTGGCCGACGACGGAGGATCGGCCTCGAGCCGCTCCTACTTCACGGTGCTCCAAGCCGTACCGGGCGAGCTGGCGCTCCAGCCGGTGATCGCCGGCCGCTACCGCCACACCTACACCAACACCGGGGGCCGCTGGGAGGTCGCCACCATGCACATCACGATCGATCTGGTCGGGGACCTCGGCCACCACATGCTCTTCGACCTGGCACCATGAAGCTCTCCCTCGACTACAGCTGGGACTGCGCCCCCGAAGCGTTCTGGGCGCTCTACTTCGACCCCGAGTTCGTGGTCCGCATGCACCTGGACGCGCTCGGCTCCACCACGGCCGAGGTGGTGTCGCAGGAGGGCGACCTGACGAGCGGCCTGGTGCGCACTTTGCGCTACGGGCAGCGTCCCAACATGCCGGGCCCCGTGCGCAAGATCTTCGGCGAGGAAGTGGTCACCACCGAGGTGAGCACGTACGACCCCGCCACCACGACGACCGCATTCACCATGACGCCGGGCACCATGGCCAACAAGACACAGATTGAGGGCCACATCGCCCTGGCCCGTGAGGGCGACAGCACCCTCGAGACCTTCCTCCTCGACGCCCGGGTCAAGATCTTCGGCGCCGGGCCGATCGTCGAGCGCTTCATTGAGCAGCAGGCCCGCGACATGCAGAACAAGGCCGTCGACTACATGCGGGAAAGACTGGCGGGCTGAACTCGGGCGCTCGCCGTCCTCCCGAAGACGCCCGGTCTGGCGTCGCGATGGAAAGCGACCTCACCGTGGACCGTAGGCGAGCCCGGCTCCACGAGGCGCTGCGACGTCGCTGGTGCAGCTCCGACCATCTCTTCCGAGCTCCGACGTGCACCCGCCGACGCGGCGCGGACCGTTCTCTCGAAGGAGATCCCCCGGGAACCGCCCGTGCCGCACCGCCGGCGAGACGAGAAGAGCACACGCCGGCCAGTGGAAGGAGTTCCTCGCTGAAATCTGCAGCAGACGACGGCGCCAATGATCCTGTGCCGCCGAGCGTCACCTTGAATCTGGACGAGGCATTCCGTGTGTTGGAAGCGCTCGAAGACGGACTCGACACTTTGCGCCAGGCACAGCTGGCGCCTGGCTTTCAGGACGAACTCGTGACGGTCATTCGGATGCTGCACGGTAAACTTGGGCTCGACGAAGGAGGGGCGCGATGACCGACACCGAGATTCTGTCGCCGTCTGAGGCTGCGCGTCGTCTCGGCGTCAAGACTCGAATTGTCATTGAGGCCATGTACCAGATGCGGCTGCCCCGGGTTCGCCTGGGCGATGGGACGCTCGGCATCCCCGCAGATGCTCTTGCCGACTTCCAACCAGAAGTGGCAAACGGCGTCTAGCGGTGATTCCTTGCTCCAGGGTTGGAGTTTGGAGGCAAACCCGTTGCAAATCAGTGGCATCCGTGTCGAAGTTCCAGCGATTGTGACCAAAGTCCCTCGTTGCCCCCTCGAGCCGTGCCGATGATGAGTGAGGACCGATCGCCTGCAGCATTGACAGGCGCCCTGACGATACGCCCGTCGAGAGGGGGCCAGGTTGTGCTCAAGAAACCTGATGCTGATGCAGGAAGGGAACCCGTTCGCGTCGTCGTCTGTGAGAGCCCGATCGTGCAGATGACTCGCGACACCGCAGGCGTGATCACCTCGGTGGATGAAGCGATCGTCGAGTTGCTCGGCTGGGCACCCGAGCAACTGGTCGGGTCGCCCTCTACCGACCTCATCCACCCCGCTGACCAGCCCGGTGCCGTCGCCGCCTGGATGGACATGATCACCTCGCGGGGGTCGACGGGGATGTGGCGCGGGCGCTACAAGATGGCGGCAGGGTCCTGGAAGTGGGTCGAGACCGAGAACCGATGCACCCACGGTGACGATGCGGAGGTCGTCACCGTCATAAAGGAGGTCGGCCCGGACGAAGTGAGTCTCGAGGAGCAGTTCTTAGCTCGTGAACAGCTTCTCACCCAGCTCTCCGACGCACTGCCCGTCGGCGTCTTCCAGGTCGATCTCGACGGGCGAATCACCTTGACCAACCACAGTCTCCACCTGATCGTGGGCATCCCCCCGAAGGATTCCATCAGGGCGCAATTCGCGACCGTCGTCGTCGACGATCGAGAGACCTTGCATGCGGCCCTGTCCTTTGCCTTTGGAGGCAGCTCGGTTGACGGTGCGGAGCTCCGCCTTCGCGTGCCCACTGGAGAACCCCCTCCGGTGGCCACGCAGGCCCGGGTATGCCTGCTCAGTTTGCGCCCACTCACCGACATCTCTGGCGAGGTCAGCGGGGCCGTGGGATGCCTCAGTGACGTGACCGATCGTGCCCGCATGCACAAAGAACTCGAAATCAGGGCGTCCATCGACGAGTTGACGTCGTGCTTCAACCGAGCGGCGACCATCGAGCTCGTCGACCAGATGATCAACGGGCGACACGACGGAGTGGGACGGGCCGTCATCTTTGTCGATCTCGACGGGCTCAAGGCGGTGAATGACCAATTCGGCCATGCTGCTGGCGACAGGCTCATCGTGACGGCGGCCGAGCGGATCAGGACTGCCCTACGAAGCCGAGACTTCGTCGGTCGCCTTGGCGGCGACGAGTTCTTGGTGATCTGCCCGAAAGTCCTCGGCTCGACTCGGGCCATGGAGATCGCCCAGAGAATCTCATCCGCCCTGACGGCATTGGTAGATATCGGTCCCGACGCCGTCGAACTGCGGGCCAGCGTGGGCGTCGTGTGGACGAAGGAAGCTCTCGACACCGACACCTTGATTGCCCGAGCCGACGATGCCATGTACGAATCAAAGCGACTGGGCGACCACGGTGTGACGCTCTTCGCGGAGCGCGACCAGGTCGCCGCCTCGAACAATGCCGATCCCGTGTGCCCGCGTCATGGGTGAAGGTTCCGCCGTTCCCGAGCCGGGTGCTGCACCCGCGCCCGACGCACCCGTGGTGAATTCTCCTGCACACGAGGGGGGCCCAAAAGCGGGACGACTGCAGCGCTTGCCCCGGGTCAGTCCCGTGGCGCTGGGCTACCTCATCGGCCCTCTCGCCCTCGTGGTGATCCTGGTGCTCATGCACTTTGGCGTGGTCGTTCGTGAGCCCACGTGGCTCTGGATCGCCGTCTTTACCCTGGTGCCCACCACGAGCATGATGATCGACCACCTCTACCGACTCCGGCCCTCAGCGGCGATGCTGAACCTTCGCGTGGCCCAGAACGTGGCGGCAGTGGCCGTTGTCACCTACCTCAGCGGCTGGGGGCCCGTTTTGGTATTGGCCTTTGCCTTCGTGGCGCTCGAGAACATCTCTCGTGACGGCTCACATCTCTGGCGGGCCAGCGCCCTGTGGAGCCTGCTCGCCATCGCGGCCGGCCAGGCCGCTCTTTGGGCCGGGTGGGTGCCCTCGGTGCTGTCGATCTCACACGCCAACGAGTTGGCGTTCATGGCAGCCTTCGTCTTGGTCTTCGTGGTCCGCATGGCGGGAGCCGTCATGGAGCAAAAGGAGACCGCCGAGTCCCTGATGAGC
>DATCEZ010000250.1:0-2054 GCA_036509775.1 Acidimicrobiales bacterium | reverse complement strand
CTTCGTCGGCCTGCGCCCCGACATCGCTCTACTCTAGCTCGGCGGCCGGCCCAACGTCGACGGCGAGCCGTTCCAGGGATCCTCAGTCGACTTCATGCTCGAGCAGGTGCAGCGCCTTGGTGCCGGGCGGGTGGCGTTCTGCCACCACGACCCGCTCTTCCCCGGCTTCCCTGGTGTCGACATTGAGCCGGCGGCGGCCGCGTTGGCGGTCCCCGGGGCGCCGAGCGGCTACTTCGTCCTGGAGTACGCCACGCCCGTCCCCATCCTCGGCTGAGCGGGTCGGTCAGGCCGTCAGTCGGTCAGGCCGGTCAGCTGTCAGCCGTCACGCCGCGGCAAGGGGCGTGACGCTGTAGCCGGCGGCGGCCCAGCGCTGCGTGTGGAGGAGATGGTCATCGAGCCAGTACGCGTCGTCCTCGGTCACTACCAACAGCTCTTCGAACTTCACCCCCACGCCGTCCCGGGCGATGTGCGGTTCGAGGGCCCACAGGCCCGGGGTGGGCCGGTGGTCGGCCCGGGTGCTGTCGTTCCACACCGGGTAGGCGCGTGGGTCGTCAAGCGCGGCCCGCCCGGCCGCGAGCAGGCCCGCGGCGGCGGCGGCCCCGAAGCCGGGGAGGAGCGAGCGAGCCGCCGGGTCGGGTTCGAGCGGGAAGACCAGGTGGCCGAGGGCCCGGTCGGGATAGTGCGCGTGGCAACTCTCCCAGCCGCGCCGCCCCACCAGCGCCTGGAGTTCGCGTGTCAGCGCACTCATCGTCTCGCCGACACGGACGAGGTCGGTCAGGAAGGAGCGGATCCGGGCCAGACCCCGATCGAGCTCGTCGAACGTGTAGTTCTGCCCGAAGACGCACGAGTACCCGACGTCGGCCGCAATGCCGTGCACGGCGGGCGCCAGATCGAGGATCAACGGCACGCCGTCGGCCAGGGCGGCGCCCGTCGGGAGGAAGGAGCGATGGGGCAGCACGCCGGCGGAGGCCAGGTCGAGAACGCCCACGGCAGCGGGCCCGGGCCCCTCGCCGAGCACGGTGTGGCGGCCGAACCAGGCGTAGGGCTGGTGGAAGACCTGGGTGACCTGGTGGGCCGCCTGCGCCTTGACGATCAGCCGGCAGACGTCGGCCTCGGTCATCCCCTCGCTGAGCTGCGCCTCGACCGCGGCCGCCATGTCGTAGCCCAGGCGCTGCACCTGGCGGAACTGGTCGAGCTCCGCGGCGGAGTACGGAAAGGAACTGCTGGTCACGTGGTGGTTTCCCCTGTCAGGTGCTCGACTCGAGGGGGCGCCTCTCCCCCATCGTGCTCTGCCCAGCAGCGTGGCACAGGCCTCAGGGACCCCTCCAACCCGGGGCCCGCACCTGGGCCTTCAGTCCGCGACGAGCGCGTCGGTGAGCCCGTCGACCACCTCGAGGGCGGCGGCGGTCTCAGGGGTGAGCCCGTAGCGGGCGGCCAGCGTGGCCGGCGCCGTGTAGATGACGGATGTGGCCCCGCCGGGCTCGGCCCAGACGAGGACCTTGAGGGGGAGGTCCAGGGCCGCGAGCGGCGAGGCCGCCATGACACCCGTCCCGGCCTTGGGATTCCCGAAGATCACCAGGGTCGTCTCGCGCAGGTCGAGCCCGACGGCGCGGGCCTCGGCCTGCTGGTCGATGACGGCGAAGACCTTCACCCCCTTTGACCCGAGCAGGTCGACCAGGCGGGCGACGGTGTCGGCCACCGGACGAGAACTGGTCTTGGCCACCACACCGTCGGCGCCGGCCATCAGCATCAGGAGGCGGCGGCCCGCACGGGGCGAGCAGCGTGGTTGTCGCGAAGCCGCTCTGCCGTCTCGCGGTCACGCAGCGGCATGCCGATGCCGATCGGGACGGTCGAGGTCGGATCGTTGCGGCACTGGACACACTCGACCACCCACGTCCGGTCCGAACCCTCGGCGACCTTGGGATGGTGATTTTGCATGGCCGGCTCCTACGACGTTCCCCCGAAGGGCAGAACGATAGCGAGCGCCGGCGGCGAGGGAAACCCGTATGTCGGGGCCGGTCGGGGCCGGTCGGGGCCGGCACGGCACCCCCGTC
>DATCEZ010000249.1:0-14799 GCA_036509775.1 Acidimicrobiales bacterium | reverse complement strand
GGACGGTTGGCGTTGTAGACGCTGCGCTGTCCGAACATCTGTGTCTCGAAGTCGTCGTCCTCGGTGGCCGGCGGGTTGTCGCGCAGCAGGGCGTCCTTAATGATGACGTTGCAGACATCGATCCGGAACCCGACCACGCCCCGGTCGGACCAGAAGCGGAAGATGCCGTCGAACGTGGTTCGGACGTCTTCGTTCCACCAGTTGAGATCGGGCTGCTCCTGCAGATGGTTGTGGAAGTAGTACTGGCCGGATCCCTCGTCGAGGGTCCAGCCGGGGCCGCCGAAACTGCTGATCCAGTTGTTCGGCAGCTGCCCGTCCTCTTTGCCGTCGGCCCAGACGTACCAGTCCCGGTGGGCCGACGTGCGCGACGAGCGCGAGTCGACGAACCACGGATGCTGCTCGCTGGTGTGGTTGGGCACAATGTCCATCAGCACGCGGATGCCCCGCCGGCCGGCCTCGGCGACCAGACGGTCGAAGTCGTCCATGGTCCCGAACTCGGGCGCAATGGCGCAGAAGTCCGAGACGTCGTAGCCCCAGTCGGCGTTGGGGGACAGTGTGACCGGTGAGAGCCAGATGCCGTCGACGCCGAGCCAGGCGAGGTGGTCGAGGTGCGCAATGATGCCGGCGATATCCCCGATGCCGTCGGCGTTGCTGTCAGCGAAGGAGCGGGGATAGATCTGGTAGAGGACACCGGCCTTCCACCACGGTTCGTCGGCCGCCGTCATGCTTTCGAGTCCGCGTGAGCCAGGGCGTTGCGCCACGGCGAGAGGTCGAGCATCGGATAGCGGGCCGCCACTCCGGCCAACGTCTCGTCGGTCCAGTAAGGCGTGCCCGGCGCGGGGAAGCCCAGAACCGTGAGCTGTCGTTCGGTGGCGTGCTGCACGAAGCGGTACCAGGACATGTCCTCGCCGGCGCTGGGCAGCCCGTGCGAGCCCAGCCAGTCGGTGGCGGCCGGCTTGTACGAGACGTGCACCATGAACCGGGCGGCCCCGGGCGCCGTGCGCACGCCCCGGTGGTAGACGTCGGGGCGATAGGCCAGGATCGAACCGGCCGGGCCCAACGCCGGCACCTCCGCGTCGTACAGGTCCGCGTACTCCGTCTGGCTCAGGTACGTCCGCTCCACCGGGATGTCCGGAGTCAGCCGGCGGGACACAACGCGGGTAGCTGCCGTCTCCGCCGTGACATCGCTCAGGTAGACGAACATCTCCAGCTGCTGGAAGCCGGGCTCGTGCCGGGGCACCACGAGGGTGTGGTTCCCGTAGTCGACGTGCAGGAGTTGTTCGTCGCTCAGCGCCGCCTGCCCGTACTTGGCACTCAACATGGCTTGGTAGAGCCGGAGGTCGCTGACGCCGAGCAATTGCTCCGCCAGGTCGATGATCCGGTCGTGCACGACGATGTCGTTGAGCGCGCCGTCCTCGAAGGGGAACCGGGGCATCACGCTGTGTGAATCGACCCGGAAGGGCTCGTTGCGCGCCGGATCCACGTTGTCGGCGAACTCCTCCGCCGTCGGGACCAGGCCGGGCAGGACCGCCTGCGCCGCGGCGATCGTCTCGGCCGGCAGCAGGTCGCGCACGACGCACCACCCGTCCTCCTCCCACTGCGCCTGGTCGGCACTGCTGAGTTCGCCCATCACGCCGCTCCGAGCGCTCGGCGGCGGCTCGTCCCCAGTCCTGTCATCACGTACGTCCAGCCCTTCCATCCGCGGTCCCGACGGATCGGAAGCTTGCCATAAGGCTGCAAGCACCAGAGTTGGCCCCGTTGAGCGCGCGCACAGCTGACCGCCGGGCCCGGCGGGCTGACGTCGCCCTGCATCAGCCCTGGTGGCAATGGCAGTCAGCGGGGTCCCTCAAGGGGCGCCACGAGTGGTCCGACATCTCTCTGTGGACCTTCTTTCCATCGGACTGCGCCACGACGCTCGGAGTGAGCCGCCCGAAGGCCAGAACACGAAGCACCTCCGGCGAACCAAGCTCGCCGCTGCTTTGGCTGTCGCCGCGTTGGTCGGCGCAGGGTCCTACGCGGCGACCTACCGCGCCCTGGTCATCCTCTCCACGCCGTCCGCTCTGGCGCCGACCCCCGCGCCGGGCACCACCACCACCGTCCCGACGGCGATGGCGACGGCGGTGCCACCGCTCTTCCGGTCAGCCGCCTGACGGCACGGACGCCGCGGCCTGCCACTGCCGCAGGGTGAGCACGAAGCGCGAGCCGCCGTCGTCAGTGATCGGCGACTCGGCGCGGACAGTGCCGCCCATGGCCATCGCCAGCTCGGCCACGATTGCCAGTCCCAGCCCAGAACCCATCAGACGGTTCGGGCCCCGGTCGGCGCGATAGAAGCGTTCGAAGACCCGCTGCAGATCGCCCTGGGTGATGCCCGGCCCGTCGTCCTCGACGGTGATGACGCACCCGCCCGTCGCCTGGTCCACGGTGAGCCCCACGGTGACGGTGGTGCGGGCGAACGTGATGGCGTTCTCCAGCAGGTTGGCCAGGAGCTGCGCCAAACGGTCGGGATCGGCCATCACCGGTGTCGCCCCGGGCAGCCCGTGCTCGAGTCCCGGCACCACGAGAACGAGGCCGTTGGTGGTGGTGGCGGGGCGGAAGCCTTCGGCCGTCGTCGTGACCACCTCGACGACGTCCGTCGGACGCAGGTCGATCGACATCTGCCGTGCCTCGAGCTTGGAGAGATCGAGCAAGTCCCCGACGAGACGCTCCAGGCGCCGCGACTCGGCGATGATCACGTCGGCCGCTCGGGCGCTGTCGTCGATGGCGCCGTCGTGGATCGCCTCGGCGAAGCCACGGATGGAGGTGAGCGGGGTGCGCAGGTCGTGCGAGACAGACAAGAGAAGGTGGCGCTCCCGGGCCCGGCCGTCGTCCAGCCGCTGGGCCATGTCGTTGATGGATCCGGCCAACGAGGCGAATTCGGGGTAGTCACCACGCCGGACGGGGACGCGGCTCGTCAGCTCGCCCGACGCGATGCGTCCGGTCGCCTCCATGGCCTCGACCAGCGGCCGGGCCATGCGACGCGACATCTGCCAGGCCACCAGCGCGGCCACGAGCAATGCTGCTCCTCCGGCGACGATGAAGTAGCCCCAGCTCGGCCCGAGGCCACTGACGTCGCGGGTCAAGAGGACGGCGAACGTGCCCTCGAAGGCGACATGACGCTGCGACCGCGCCTCGAGGACTTTCAGTTCCTGCTGGGAGAGCATGACCGGAGCGACCGCGTAGACGGTGCTGCCCGTGCGCCCCGACGTCGTCTGCCCCGACTGCACGGCGGCCACGTCGATATCCTGCGCGGTCAGATTCTTGGGGAGCGGCGTGACCACCTCGCCGACGCGGTTGATGCGGATGACGTCGGCGTCCTCGAGCTTGAGGGTCGTGCGCAACACGTTCAGCACTCGGAGCGACTGCGACTCGATCTTCGACGAGGTCAGGGAGTTCACCTCGGAGACCAGCTGCTGCTGTGCCTGATTGCGCGCTGCGTTGCGCGTCAGGATCAGGCTCCCGGCGCCGGCGATGACCAGCACGACTGCGACCAGGCCGACCATGGCCAACAACAGGCGGCGTCGCATGGTCAGCCGAACCGGTAGCCGACGCCCCAGACGGTGGCCAGGGGCAGGTCCGACCCGAGCTTCTTGCGCAGCTGGGCCACGTGCACGTCGACCGTCCGCTCGTCGCCGTACCAGTCCGGGCCCCACACGCCGTCGAGCAACTGTTGACGTGAGAGCGCCAACCCGACGTTGTTGGCCAGGAACACCAGCAGGTCGAACTCGCGGGTCGTCAGCGCCACGACTTCGCCGGCGTGACGGGCCTCGCGCCGGCGCAGGTCCACCTCGAGCTCACCGAGCGTGATCACCTCCTGCGGAGCCGGGCCTTCGCGAGTGCGTCGCAGAATGGCCCGCACCCGGGCCACGAGCTCCCGGGGCGAGAACGGCTTCACGAGGTAGTCGTCGGCGCCCAGCTCGAGCCCCAGAATGCGATCGACTTCTTCGTCGCGCGCCGTGAGGAACAGCACGGGCACGTTGCTGCGGGCACGGATGTCGCGGCAGACATCGAAGCCGTCGCGGGCACCGGGGAGGCCGACATCGAGGATGACGATGCACGGATCGTCCCGCACGAAGTGCTCCAATCCCGTCTCGCCGTCGCCGGCCAGCAGGACACGAAAGCCTTCGCGACGCAGGTAGAGGTCCACCAGGTCCGCAATGTGCGGATCGTCCTCGATGACGACCACCGTGCCGGTCTCGGGGCTCACACTCCTAGCCTCCCATCTCCCGCAGCCCCAATTGCTCCAATTGCGCCCGAAAACGGGATCCCTCACACAACCATGACGATTGGCGAACACGGCGTTCACCGGTGCCGCCCACCATGGCCGGAGCGGCACCCATCGGGCGGCGGCCGGACGAGAGGAGCACTCCATGCGCACCCACCTCATCAGGCTCGGCGCCGTCGCCACGGCCGCACTGGCCGCCGGCGCCGGCGCTACCGCAGGCGCAGGCGCAGTCGCTGGTGCGGCCACATCGTCGGGCAGCAGTGGCGCCAGCTTCGTTCCCATCACTCTGGCGGGCTTCAAGGCGCAGGCGGCTACCGACAGCACGGATCGGGTCAACGACCTGCACGGGGCGATCGCCAATGTCGACGCGGCCAAGGGCCTCGGCTCGAGCCAGGCGACCCTGGTGTCGTACCTCGGCACCGACATCGCACCACTGCAGCAACTCAATCAGACGATCCAAGCAGACAGCTCGGTGCAACAGGCCGCGCACGACTTCGGGACCATGTTCAGTGACTACCGCGTCTACGTGCTGGTGCTCCCCGCCTCTCGGATGGCGGCCGATGCCGACCACGCCACCACGACCGCCATACCGAAGCTCACGGCCGACGCGGCCAAGGCGCAATCCCGTGTGACGCCGGCCAACCAGGCCACGCTGCAGCCGCTGATCGACGACCTCAACGGCCAGATCAGCGCCGCCACGAACGCGACCAACGGCCTCGCCGCCACGGTCCTCGCCTTCACGCCGGCCCAGTGGAACGCCAACAACGCCCTGCTGGCCGCGTCGAAGGCCTCAGATCAGGCGGCCGCCGGCGCACTGCAAAAGGGCCGCGCCGACGTCACGCAGTTGGTGCAGGACCTGCGGGCCTCGTCGCAGGCGACGCCCACCACGACCTGAGGCCGGGAGGCGTCAGGAAAGCAGCATGGCGGTGTTGGCGTTCAGCCCGTTGGCCGCCTTGGAGCGGTGCACGACCTGGAACTCGGAGAACTCGGCCAGTCCCCAGGGGCCGTTCTCCACGCCGATGCCGCTCCATTTGAAGCCGCCGAAGGGCTGCTGCGGGGCCAGCGCCAAGTGCGTGTTGACCCAGGCTGTCCCGCACTCGAGCTGCGCGGCCACGTCGGCGGCGCGGTCGGCGTCGGCGCCCCACACCGAGCCCGAGAGCCCGAAGTGGGTGGCGTTGGCGCGGTCAATGGCGTCGCCCAGGTCGCGGTACGGCACGACCGGTAGCGCGGGGCCGAACTGCTCCTCGTCGACGATGCGGGTCCCGTCGGACAAGCCGGTCAGGATCGTCGGCTCGAAGAAATAGCCCGGGCGGTCCATCGCCTTGCCACCGGTGACCGCAGTGGCGCCGTGCGACAGCGCGTCCGCGACGAGTTCCTTCACCCGCTCGTACTGGGGCTCGTTGTTGATCGGCCCCAGCTTCACGCCGTCCTCGGTGCCCTCCCCGACCTTGATGCTGCGAGCGTGCGCCGCCAGGCCCTCGACCACGTCGTCGTAGAGGGCCTCGGGCACGTAGACGCGCTTGATGGCCGAGCACACCTGGCCGTTGTTGTTGAACGCGCCGGCAAAGATCGCCGTGGCCACCTCCGCCGGATCGGCGTCGTCCAGCACAATGGCTGGGTCATTGCCACCGAGCTCCAGCGTGACGCGCTTGAGGTCGGGCGCCGCCGACAGGGCGACCAACTTGCCGGTCTCGACAGAGCCGGTGAAGCTGATCTTGCGCGGGACGGGATGCGTCGTCATCCACGCGCCGAGGTCGTCGCCGCCACTGACGATGTTGACCACGCCCGGGGGAAAGACGTCCTTCAGCAATTCGCCGACCTTCAGCGTCGTGAGCGGCGTGTAGGGCGAGGGCTTGAGGACCAGCGTGTTGCCGGCCAAGAGCGCGGGGGCGATCTTCCAGAAGGCGAGGGTCAGCGGGAAGTTCCACGGCGTAATGGCCGCCACGACACCGAGCGGACGCCGCGCCAGCTCCACGTGGGCCGTGTCGTCGTCCTGAATGATCTGGGTCGGCATCTCGAGGTTGGCGAAGTACTGGCACCAGATGGCCGAAGCGAAGACCTCGATACCGGCGTCGCTGAGCGGCTTGCCCTGCTCGGCCGTCAGCACCGGCGCCAAGTCGGCCGTCGACGCCATCAGCACGTCGGCAGCCTGCAGCAGCGTGGCACGCCGCGCCGCCTCGTCGGCCTTCCAGTCACGGGCCGCCTTGGCCGCGGCGTCGAAGGCGGCATCGAGCTGGTGGCGCGTGCACTCGGGCGCCTGAGCGAACACCTCGCCGGTGGCGGGGTTGCGTACCCCGAAGGTGTCCTCCGTCGGCGCGGCTTCCCCGGCAATGGTCATGACGAAATCGGACATGGCACTCCTCGATCGCTCGTGCGGGAGGCGGCCCCCACCGCTGATCCGACAATCCTCCCACCTACGCCGCTCCCGCTCAATGGGACCGGTTCCGCCCTCAACCGAAGAGCCGCGCAATGAACGCGTCCACCGTGTCACCGACCCGTGCCCGCAACGCACGGTCCCCGGGTGCGGCGGCAACGAGGGCGGCCGCCTCGTTGAGGAAGCCCAAGAGCAGCGCGGCGGCGACCTCCGGATCACCGGGCACGGCAACGCCATCTTCGGTGGCCCGGGCGAAGACCTCGGCCAGGAGAGGAGCGCAGGCGACGGCATCGAGCGCCCGGCACGCCTCGAGGCCGAGCACCGCCGGGGCGTCGGCCAGGATGCGCGCCATGGTCGGATCGGCGCAGGCGTCCATGTAGGCGCGGCACCCGCGGTGCAGCTGGTCCCGCACGCCCGTGCCCCCCAACGCGGCGCCGACGACACGCTCCACCAGCTCGCCCTCGAGCTGCTCGACGACGACGGCGGCCAGCTCGGTCTTGGAGGAAAAGTGGTGGTACAGCGCGCCCCGGGTCACGCCGGCCTGTGCCGCGATCTCCTCCCGCCCCGTGGCCGCGAAGCCCCTCTCGGCGAACAGCCGGCGCGCCGCGTCGAGCAGGGCACCGCGGGTGCGGGCGGACCGGGCCGCCTGGGTCTCCCGCGGCCGACTCGCCGTTGTGGTGGTGCTCACCGCGTCGCCTCCTCCGGACATTTACATGCGGGCCGCACGCATGTTACCTTCCAGAAGAACCGAGGAGGGGCCATGCCGACCACCATGGATGCTGACGTCTGCATCGTCGGGGCAGGACTGGCCGGGCTCACGGCGGCCCGGCGCCTCAGCCAGGCCGGCCGCTCGGTCGCGGTGGTCGAGGCCCGGGACCGGGTGGGCGGACGCGTCTGGACGAAGACCACCCGGGACGGCGTCCCGGTCGACATGGGGGCCTGCTTCGTCGGTCCCCACCACGACCGCATGCTCGCCTTGACCAAGGAGATGGGCGTCACGACCTTCAAGACGTTCGTCGACGGCGACAACGTGCTGGCCACCGGCGGGAAGGTACGGCGCTACCGCGGCGACATACCCCGGATCAGCCCGGTTGCGCTGCTGAGCGCCGGCCAGGCCATTGCGCGCATGAACGCCATGGCCAAGAAGGTCCCCGTCGACGCTCCCTGGGACGCGCCGAAGGCCGCCGCCTGGGACGCGCTGTCGGTGCGGGCCTGGCTCAGCCCGGCGCGTGTTCCGACGCGGCTGGCGCGGGATCTGATTGAGGCGACCGTGCGCGCCTGCTTCGCTGCAGAGCTCTCCGAGGTGTCGTTCCTCAACTGGCTCTTCCTTGTCCGCTCGGCCGGGGGGATTGAATCGCTGATGAACATCGCGGGCGGCTATCAGGACGCGCAGTTCGAGGGCGGCGTGGGCCAGGTCCCCGACGGCATGGCGGCCGAGCTCGGTGACGCCGTCGTGTTGGGGACACCGGTGACGGGTGTCACGACGACGGCTGACCGGGTCGAGGTGCGGGGGGCAGGCTGCGCCGTGTCGGCCCGGCGCGTCGTGCTGGCCCTGCCCCGGGCGTTGGCCGCCGGCATCCGGTTCGACCCTGCCCTGCCGGCTGACCACGCGCTGCTCATCCATCAGGTTCCGGCGGGGACCGAGGTCAAGATGGTCGCCGTCTACGACGAGCCCTTCTGGCGCCATGACGGGGTCTCCGGTGCGACGGTGGCGACCGACGACGACATAGAGGTCACCCTCGATACCTGCCAACCCAACCACAGCCAGGGCGTCGTGGCGGGGTACGCCGCCGGGCCGCGTGCCCGCTCCCTGGCCGCGCTGGGCGAGGCCGAGCGCCGGGACGTGTTCGTGCAGATGCTCACGCGCCGCCTCGGGCCGCGGGCCGCCTCACCGGTGGAAGTACTCGAGCAAAACTGGGTGCAGGAGGAATGGACCCGTGGTTGCTCCATGGGCCACTTCCCCACCGGCGTGCTGACCCAGTACGGGCGGCGCTTGCGCGAGCCGGTCGGGCGGGTGCACTGGGCCGGCACCGAAACGGCGTCGACGTCGTATGGCGCCCTGGACGGCGCCGTGCGTTCGGGTGAGCGTGTGTGCGACGAGATCCTGCGGGCGCCGGACTGAAAACAGGTCTGACCTGACGGAGGACCTTTATGGAGCGAGGTCGCCCGGTCGGGGCCCGGGGCCCGATCCCACGCCCAACTTCTCGCGGAAGAACGCCAATGTCTGGTCGAGCGCTGCGCGCGTGGGCGTGCCCTCCTCGTCGATGAGGTGCTCGGTCAGCACGGAGTGCGCCTTCTTCGGGTGGCCGTGGGGATTGCCCGGGCCCGAGTCGATCTCCACGGCAATGAAGGCGTCACCGAGCTCGCGGCGCAGCGTTTCGAAGCGCTCCTCGAAGCAGAAGGGGTCGTTCGTGAAGCGCAGGCCGAGCAGGCAGGTGCCGGTCGCGGTCCGCTCCTTCACCTTGGCGAGGTCACCGTCGGAGATCCCGATGTCGGCCTTGAACTTCTTGGAGAGCGGGAACGGGAGCGACGGCTGGCTGAGCACAGGCGCCAGCACAATGTCGTCGACCATCATGGCCAGCGCGAAGCCACCGGTGAAGCACATGCCGACCACGCCGACGCCGGGTCCGCCGCAGCGCTCGTGTTCGGCGGCAGCGAGCTTGCGCAGCCACACCGTGATCGGGCTGGTCCGCTTGAGCGCGAAGGCCGAGAACTCCCGCGAGACGCAGGCCGGCCCGATGGACTGCAGCGCGTACCCAGCCGACGCAGGGCGACCGGGATCGCCGAAGAGCACCGGCAGGACGGCGGCGCAACCGGCCGCGGCCACCCGTCGGCCGAACTGGGCCACCAACGGGGTGATGCCCGGGATCTCGCTGATGACGATGACGGCGGGACCGGTCCCGATCCGGAACACGTCGCGCCGCTTGCCGTCGGCCTCGAAGGATTCCTTGGTGAAATCCTCGAGTTCCGCCTCCCACCTGCCCGCTTCGCCGTCGGCCATGGCGGGACCGTAGCATCGGCCGTCGTGGCCGGACCGATTCGCTCACTCGACCCGCGTCTCCCCGTTCTGGTCGGGCTCGGCACCGCCGCGTCGTCGGCCTCCGTCGCCGACCTCATGACTGACGCGGTCGTCGCCGCTGCAGCCGACGCCGGCGCGCCCGGGCTCCTCGACCGCATCGACTGCATCGCCGTGCCCCAGGGCTCCTGGTCGCTCACCGACCCCGGCCGCACCGTGGCCCGGCGCGTCGGGTCACCCGGGGCGCGCACCTTGCTGTGCGAGATCGGCGTCTCCCAACAAGAGGTCATCAACCACGGGCTGGCGGCCGTTGCGGCCGGGCGCGCCGAGACTTTCGTCGTGGCCGGCGCCGAAGCGCGGGCGTTTGCTCGTGACGGAGGCATCGACGCCGACGAGGAGGACCAGCCGCCCGACGAGGTGCTGACGAGGCCCCCGGACTTCGTGGCCCCGGTGGAGATCGCGGCCGGTATGGTCTGGCCTGTCGCGCAGCAGTACGCGCTCATTGAGAACGCGCTCGCCGCGAACGAGCACCTCTCCTCGGACCGCCAGCGGGCCGACATCGCCGGGCTGTGGGCGCGCTTCAACGAGGTGGCGACGCACAACCCCGAGGCCGCGTTCCCACAGCCTCGCGACGCGGCGGACATCGCCACACCCGGGCCGCACAACCGGCCGCTCGCCTACCCCTACAACCGGTGGCACGCCAGCCAGTGGACCGTGAACCAGGCCTCGGCGCTGGTGATCTGCTCGGCCGAGCGGGCGCGTGCGGCTGGTGTCCCACCGGAGCGCTGGCTCTTCCCCCACGTGGCGCTGCATTCGTCGGCCGCTGTCACACTCACGGCGCGGCGCAGGTTGGAGGCATGGCCGGCCATGGAGGTGCTCGGCCGTGCCGCGGCACGCCACATCGGCCGACCCTTGCACGAGCTCCCCCTGGCGGAGGTCTACTCCTGCTTCCCGGCTGCGGTGCGGGTCCAGCAACGAGAGCTCGGCCTCGACCCCGCCGGCACACCCACTCTCACCGGCGGCATGGCGTTCTCGGGGGGCCCGTTCAACCACTTCGTCCTCCAATCCCTGCACGTCCTCGGCGGCCGCCTGCGAGAGGACCCACCGGCGCAAGGCCTCCTGACCACCGTCTCGGGCATGCTCTCCAAGCCCGGGCTGGCCATCTGGTCGGCGACGCCACCCGCCACTGGGGGCGGGGCGGCACTCCTCGCCGACCTGGCGGCTGAGACGAGCGCGGCCACCGACGTGGTGCCCGTGGCCGAGGTGCCGCCGAGCGACTCCACCCCGGCCACGGTGGTGTCCTTCACGGTGACCTACGGGGGCGAGGAGGGATTCGACCCCGTGCGCACCGTCGTCGTGGCCGACCTGCCCGATGGGGTGCGCACAGCCGCCACCTGCGAAGATTCGGATACCGCCCGCCTCGCCGTCACCGAAGGCCTCATCGGGCGAGCGGTCTCGGTGAAGGACACGACATTCAGCCTGTGAGCGCACAACCCCCGAGGAGCCGGCCCCGCCTGGTCGACCCGGACCTCGCCGCCCGGGTACCAGGACTCCGGCGGGTGGCCGTCATTGCGGTGGCGCTCGCCATCGTGAGCGCGGTGGCCATCGTCGTCCAGGCCGTCGCCCTGGCCTCGGTCGTCGACCGCTCCCTGCTGCACCACGCATCGCTGCGCGCCGTGATGCCCGCCATCGTCGTGCTCGGACTGGCCATCCTCGTCCGCGCCGCGCTGCACGGTGCGGGCGATCTCTCGGCGCTGCGCGCCGCCGACCGCGTCGTCACGACGCTCAGAAGGCAACTGTTGGAGCACGCGCTGGCCCTCGGGCCCGGCTGGCTTGGCGGCGAGCGCCCGGGTGAGCTGTCGCTCACCGCCACCAGGGGGTTGCGCTCGCTCCATACCTACTACGCCCGCTACCTGCCTCAGGCAGCCGCCGCCGCGGTCATTCCGCTGATCCTCCTGGTCTGGGTCGCCACCCAGGACTGGCTGGCGTTCGTCGTCGTCATCGCCCTGGTGCTGGCGGTCCCGGTGACGATGATCGCGTTCGGACGGGAGGCGACCAGGCGGTCAGAACGTCAGTGGCGCCGGCTCGGCTCGCTCGCCGGGCGCGTCCTGCAGCTCGTCGAAGGGCTCCCCACGCTGCGCGCCTTCGGCCGTGAAGCCCAGGGGCGTCGTGAAGTCGAGGCGGCGACGGAAGGCGTGCGGTCGGCCACCATGCGCACGCTGCGCGTCGCCTTCTTGTCGGCCCTCTCCATGGACATGATCGCCGGCTTCGGCGTCGGTTTCGTCGCCATGGTGCTCGGCCTCCGCCTGCTCTGGGGCGAGCTCGGCCTCCAAACCGCCATGGCGGTCCTCCTCGTGGCGCCCGAGATATTCATTCCGCTGCGCCGGGCGGGCGCCGAGTTCCATGCCAGTACCGAGGGACAGGCGGCGGCGGCGCGGGTGGCCGAGGTCCTGGCGACGCCTGTCCCGTCCTCGACCACGACCACAGGCGCGGCGGGGACGCCCGATGGCGCCGGCAGCGGGTTGCGAATCGACGGTCTCGCCGTGCGCTATGACAACCGGGCGCAGGCTGCGCCCGCGGCTGTCTCCCTGCAGGCCAGACCAGGAACCCGGGTGGCCCTCACCGGGCCGTCCGGTTCGGGCAAGTCGACCGTGCTGGCCGCGTTGCTGCGCTTCGTCGAGCCCAGCGAGGGCACCATGGCCTTCGACGGGCGACCGAACACGACGGAGGCAGCCGCCGCATGGAGAGAGCACTTCTCCTGGCTGCCCCAGCGCCCCCACCTCTTCAACGCGACGCTGGCCGAGAACCTGCGCCTGGGCGCGCCCGCCGCGTCCGACGAGGAACTGCAGCAGGTCCTCGACGCCGTTGGGCTCGCCGACCTGCTGGCCAACCTGCCCGGCGGGCTCTTGACTGCGGTCGGCCACGACGGCCTCACCCTCAGCTCCGGGGAACGCCAGCGCGTGGCGTTGGCCCGAGCCCTCCTCCGTCCGGCGCCCGTGCTGCTGCTCGACGAGCCCACGGCTGCATTGGACCCGCCGACCGTGGCGCGCCTGGCACCGGCCATTGAGCCCTGGCTGCGCGGACGCACAGTCGTGGTGGCCGCGCACGAGCCCCTGCTCCTCCCCCACTTCGATCTGGTCGTCGCGTTGCCGGCCGCCACGGCCGGCGTTCCGTTGGCGGTGGCGCCATGAGCCGGACCATGGGGCCGCTGCGACGCGTCCTGGCCGAGCCGGGCACGCCCTACGGGCGCCTGGTCCTGGCCGGGCTGCTGGGCCTCGCCGCCGCCGCCGCGACCATCGGCCTTCTGGCCGGGTCCGGCTACGTGGTCGGCCGCGCCGCGCTGCGCCCCGGCCTGTCTTCGCTCGTGGGCATCCTGGCCGCGGTGGAGGTGCTCGCCTTCCTGCGGGGTCCGCTGCGTTACGCCGAACGCCTCGTCGGCCATGACGCCGCGTTGCGCGCGCTGACGCGCTGGCGGTTGTGGCTCTACGACTGTCTCTCCCCCCGGGTGCCCGCCGCGCTCGCCGGGTGGCGCAGCGGCGACCTGCTGGCCCGCGCCATCGACGACGTCGATGCGTTGCAGGACCTCTATCTGCGCACGCTGCTGCCGGTGGCGATCGCCACGGGGGCGGCCGTCATCGGGACCGTCGCCGTCGGTCTCATCCTCCCGTGGGCCGCCGTGGCCCTCGGCGTCCCGCTCCTCGTCGCCTTGACCGTGCCTGCGCTGCTCACCTGGCGCCGCGGCGGGGACAGGGAGGTGGCCGACCTGGCCGGTTCGTTGTCCGCCCAGGTCGTCGACGCGTTGGCCGGGGCGCCCGAGCTCCTCGCCTTCGGCGCCGATGCGCCCTTCTTGGGTGCCGTCGAGGAGCTCGGCGACCGGAGCGATGCGCTGCAGCGCCGCCACGCCCACCTCGGGACGGCGACGACGTTGCTCATGCAGGTGTGCCTCGGGGTCGCCGTGACGGCGGTGCTCGCCGTCGCCGTGAGCGCGGTCCACGACCATCATCTCGGCCAGGTCATGGTGGCCGTGCTTCCGCTCGCCGTCTTCGCCACGTTCGAAACGGTGCCGGGGGTTCCTCTGGCCGTGGCCCGCTCGCTCGAGGTGCGGGCCGCGGCCGAGCGCCTCTTCGCGCTCGAGGATGTGCCCGTCCCTGTGACCGACCCCGCCCGCCCGTCGGAACCGACGGGCGGTGTGCCCGCGTTGGCCTTCGCCGACGCCGCCCTTCGTTACGACGCCGGCCTCCCCCGCGCCCTCGACGGCGTGAGCCTCGACGTCCCGCCCGGCGCTCGCGTGGCCGTGACCGGCTCGAGCGGCGCCGGCAAGTCGAGCCTCGTCACCGCGCTCTTGCGTTTCTGGCCGCTCGAGGCCGGGACCTTGTCGCTCGGCGGCACGGACGTGGAGCAGCTACGCCAAGCCGACGCGCGCGCCGCCTGCGCACTGGCCGACCAACGGGCGCAGCTGTTCGCCGGCACGGTGCGGTCGAACCTCGTCCTCGGCCGGCCCGACGCCAGCGATCAGGACATCGCCGACGCGTTGGCGGCGGCCCGCCTGACGGAGTGGGTGGCCGCACTCCCCGAGGGTCTCGAGACCCCGGTGGGCGAGGACGGCGTCGCCGTGTCCGGCGGCGAGCGTCGACGACTGGCGGTGGCCCGCGCCCTGCTGGCGCCCGGCCACATCCTGGTCCTCGACGAACCGACCAGCGGGCTCGACCCGGCGCTGGCCGACGAAGTGCTCGGGAGCGTGCTCACGGCGGCCGGCGATCGCAGCGTCCTGGTCATCACCCACCGGGCCCACGAGGCGGCCCGCTGTGACGAGACGGTGACGCTCGAGGCCGGGCACGTCGTTCCCCCGCCGGCCTGATTGTTGTCTATCCGTTGTGAAATCAGTCCAGCTCTGCAACCCCTGACGCAGCCCTAATCCACGCTGGCCCGGGCGCCGGCCAGGCCAGCGTGGATCGGGTGCATTTCGCAAGTCTCCATCGCCCGTTGGATTCTCCCCACTGAGAGGAAGGGGAACGGAGTGAACGGAGGCTCCTCGGCAGGGGCCGGCGAGGCGGGCAACAAGGCGGGCCTTCGGGGCTCCCACGCGCCCACCGCGACCGAGCCCGATCGCACACAGGCACCACCGCTCGACCTGGCTGCACTCGTCGC
>DATCEZ010000248.1:0-6021 GCA_036509775.1 Acidimicrobiales bacterium | reverse complement strand
CGGCGCCCAGAGACTGCTCGTTCCCTGGACGCGGTCTGGCCGCGGGGCGCAGGCGGTCGGCTGAAGTGTCCTTCGTCGCCCACGTCTTCGGTTGGTTCACGACCTCGGCCAACTGGACCGGCTCGCAGGGCATCCCGATTTTGTTCTGGAACCAGCTCAAACTCTCGGCGGCGGTCGTCGTCACGGCGATCGCTCTCGGAGGCGGGCTCGGCGTGTTCCTCGGACACACCGGCCGGGGTGGTTTGATCGCCGTCAACGCGGCCAACGCGTTCCGGGCGGTGCCGACACTGGCACTGTTGACGCTGCTCGCCATACAACCTGCCATCTCGCTGAAGTGGAGCGGGTTCCTCGCCAGCTGGTTGGCGCTGACGGCGCTCGCCATCCCCCCCATCCTGACCAACACCTACGTGGGCATGCAGCAGGTCGACGCCGACGTGCGCGACGCAGCGAAGGCGATGGGGCTGACCGGCGGCCAGGTCTTGCGCACGGTGGAGGCACCGCTGGCCGTCCCCTTCGTCATGGCCGGCATACGAACGGCGTCCATCGAGGTCGTGGCGACCTCGACCCTGGCGGCCTATGTCAGCTACTCGGACTTGGGCACCCTGGTCATTTCGGGGCTCGACACCAACGACGCCGTCGTGGCCTTCAGCGGTGCCGTCCTCGTGGCCGTGATGGCGGGGCTGGTCACCCTGGTCCTCAGCCTCCTGACCAGGGTCGTGACCCCCATTCCCCTGCGGCGGAAGGCGCGCCGCAGCCTGCTCGGCGCGGCCACGACCGGGCTACCTGCAACCTAACTTGCTATTCTCGATGGAATAAGTCAACATTACGGATCACGAACGGACTGATTACAGTCTCACCACGAAACGCCAGGCGAAAACCCCGACAACGAAGAGGTGTCCTTCATGCGTCTCACCCGTCTGCTCACCGCTGGAGTCCTGACCGCGCTGGCCGCGGCACTGGCGATCCCGGCAGTCTCGGCCGGCGCCTCGACCCGCGCCTCGAGCAAGCCCACGATCATCATCGGCTCGACCAACTTCGAGGAGCAGGCCATCGTCTCGAACATCTGGGCCGACGTCCTGCAGAAAGCCGGATACACGGTCAAGGTCGAGCCCGCCCTGGGCACCCGCGCCATTGTCGTGCCCGCCATTGAGAAGGGGCAGATCGACCTGGAGCCGGACTACGCCGCGTCGTTGCTCGGCTTCCTCCACGGCGGGAACCCGCAGGCCGCCGGCGACAACATCAGTACCGCCATCCCGGCCGACCAGAAGGCGCTGGCCAGTGATGGCGTGACTGTGCTGCCCGCCTCCAAGGCACTCGACACGAACGTCTTCGCCGTGACCAAAGCCACGGCGAGCAAGGACCATCTCACGACTCTTTCGAGCCTGAAGCCCTACGCGTCGAAGCTGACGTTGGGCGGCCCGCCGGAATGCCCGACGTTTGCGGGCTGCGAGCCCGGCCTCAAGAAGGTCTACGGCCTCAACTTCGCCGGCTTCAAGTCCCTCGACGAAGCCGGCCCGCTCAGCGTGGCTGCGCTGAAGAACGGCGAGGTGCAGGTAATCGAGCTGTTCTCGAGTGACGGCAACGTCGTTTCGAACAACTTCGTAGCGCTGACCGACAACAAGCACCTCGAAGGCGCCGACTACATCGTGCCCGTCATTCGGAAGTCGGTGGACACCGCCGGCGTGGCCAAGGTCCTCAACGCGATCGACGCCAAGCTGACCACCACCGCCATCTCCAAGCTGAACCTGGACGTCACCTCCAAGCAGGAGCAGCCGCCGGCAGTAGCTCAGGCCTGGGTGAGCTCGGTCAGCTGAGCAGTTGGCCGGCGGCGCTGATCGTCCGACTCGTGCTCAGGAGTCGGCGGGACTCCCGGGCGTCGGCGTGAGCGCGGGTGCCGGCACCGTCATGGCGGGGGCCTCGGTGCCGCCGTCGATTTCGAACACCTTCCCGGTGACCCAGGAGGAGGCGTCGGAAGCCAGGTAGAGGACGGCGCAGGCGATGTCCTCGGGCTCGCCCGGGCGACCCATCGGCGTGCCCTCGAGAAACTGCCTGCGCAGGGCATCGTCGGTGAGCACGATGTCGAGTGAGCGCGTCGCCACCCCGCCGACATCGATGGCGTTGACCCGCACCCGCGGGGCCAACTCGGGCGCGATGTTGCGCGTCATGCGGTCGAGTGCCGCCTTGGCGGCTCCGTAGGCAACGAACATTGTCTGGGTCATGCTGGCCGACCGTGACGAGATGTTGACCACGGCGCCTCCACCGACCGTGTCGACCATCTGCCGCGCCGCCAGCTTGGTGAGCGTCAACGGCGCCGTCACATTGAAGGCGAAGGTGCGGGCCATGAAGCCCTCGCTCGTGTCCAGCGCCGCTCTGGGCATGGCACCGCCTGCGTTGTTCACCAGGATGTCGAGCCGGCCGAACTCCTCGACCGCCCGCAGCACGAGGCGCTCGCAGGCGACGGCGTCGGTGACGTCGGTGGGCACGGCCAGGGCCCGCCGGCCGCGGGACTCGACCTGCGCGGCCACCTCCTCGAGATCGGACTCGGTGCGGGCGGCCAGGACGACGTCCGCACCGGCCTCGGCGAACCCGAGGGCGATCCCTCGTCCGATGCCCAGACCGGCACCGGTAACGATCGCCACCTTGCCGCCAAGGGAGAAGCGGTCGAGGATCATGCCGGGTTGGTGACGGCTGATGCCCGCCGGTTCCGATGCACGCCCGGAGCAGCGCGGCCGGCCACCAGAGGCATTTCGAGGTAGGTCTGGAGGCCGGGCGCGGCCTGGCAGACATACGGGATGGCATTGACACAGTGCATGGCCGTGGCGACGACCCCCGGGTTCCGGATGAGGCCCTCCGCCACCGTCTTGGGGTGCAGCTTCTTGAAGGTGGTGAGACAGGTCGGATCGCCGGTGATCTCGACCTCGAAGCGCTCGCCGTCAGGCCCGAAGGTCCAGGCCGGGTCGAGGTCCTCCTCCCCCATCAGCCAGTTCACCGTGGCGGTCACCACGGGCACCCCGTCGACGGTCGCCTCCCACGTGAACCGCTGCGCCGCCACCGTCCCCGGTTGGATGGGACCGATGGGTGAGTCGATCGGCTTGGTCGCCACCGCCATCTCGTGCGTGGTCTGCAGCTGCGGGTCCACGTCGAAGCCCATTTCGTCGGCGACCATGAAGAGCGACTGACGGAAGCCGCCGCCGAGCGCGTCGATCATGACGCTGGTGCGTGCCTCGTCCGGCGTCTTGCCGAAGAGCATCCAGTCGCGCACCACGTCGGGCGCTCCGTAGGTGCGGATGTCCGAGTACTCCTCGGCGCGGACATGGGTGACCGAGCCCGACAACGCCGAGATCATGAGGGGGAAGCGCTCGGTGATCCCCCCCGGGTTGATGCCGGTGCCGTGCAGCGTCACGCCCGCCGCCTTGGCGATGGCGTCGAACTTCTCGCGTTCCTCGGGCGGCGGGTAGAACCAGCCCAGCGGGGAGACCACGTTCTTGCCCGACTCCAAGATGGCGGCCACCACGCCCGGGTCGGCGAAGATGGGGCTGTAAAGCACGCAGTCGGCATCGGTGGCGAGCAGCGCGTCGATGTCGCCGGTGGCGGTCACGCCCAACTCGTCACGACCCAGGAGTGTGCCGAGGTCCGCTCCTTCCTTGTCGGGGCTATGGACCCACGCCCCGGCCAGCTCGAGCTCGGGATGCGCCAGGACGCCCTCCATGGCAGCCCGCCCGACGCCGCCCGTCGCCCACTGAATCACGCGATAGCTCACAACCGTCCCCCATGTGCTCGTCCAATCGAACCGTGGGGAATGATGCCACCTCCGCCGGGGCGGGCGAGCGGCCGCCGTGCCTTCAGCCGCCCGGGGTGTGATGCGACACGAGCTCGATCCACGTCACGCTGGACGGCGGTCCCTCGATGCCACCCTCGGCAAGTGCCGCGCCGAGGCGACCCTCCATGAACCGGGCCTGATGTTCGGGAGTGTCCCAGATTTCGGTCACGACCAGGTGGCCGGCCTCGTTCAGCCCGGCGGCGTGGACCTGCAGCCCGTCGGGCCACTCGCCCGAGCCGGTCGCCGGGTCGATGCCGAGCGAGGCGTTGACCGCGTCGTACTCCTTCGTCGTCACACCTTCGAATTCGAGGATCAACTGTGCGGGCATGTCATGCCTCCATGTCGGATGAAGCGTGGAACCCCATCTGAGCACGGCAAGCTCGGTGGTGCCTGGGCGATCCGACCCGGATCCCCCGCAGGTTCACGCCAGCCCTTCCCGATACGGCGACAGGTCGATGCCGGGGTAGCGGGCGGCGACCCCGGCAAGGGTCTCCTCGGACCAATAGGGGTCACCCGGGCGGGGAAAGCCGAAGAGATCGCGCTCACGGACGCTGCACTGGGGGATGAACCGGGCCCACCGCCCCGGTGACCCCTTGGGCCACGCCATCTTCCCGCCCCAGGTCGTGCCGCGCACCTGGAAGTCGGCCAGGAGAGAGAACCGCGACCGGCCCGACCCTGACATTTCGGAACCTCGATGCAGAATGTCGGTCCGGTAGAGCAGCAGGCTCCCCGCCGGTCCGGTGCAGGCCACCTCGGCGTCGGCCAAAGATCCGAACGGCAGGTAGAGCGGCGTGTACAGCACGTCCTTGCCGTCCTCGTACGGGACGATGCGAGTCGGCCCGTCCTCGTCCGTCACATCGGACAGGTAGATGAACGTCGTCAGTTGCGTGTAGCGCGGTTCGGGTCGCGGCACGACCAGGCTGTGGCTCCCGTAGTCGCGATGGAGCGGCTGGTCGTAGTTGACGGCGCCGGCGTACTTGGCCCACAGCTCCACCTTGTAGAGATGGAGCTGTGTCGTCTGCAGGTAGCGCTCGGCCGCGTCGACGAGGTCGGGGTGCACGGCCAGGCGGTTGAGATCCCACGAGCGGTAGGGGAATTCCTCCACCCCGGCGAACTGGCTTGCGGCGTAACGGGCAAAGGCCGGCGGGTCGGCGAAGTAGTCCGGCGGTCGGGGGAAGTGCAGCCAGAGGGCTTCTTGGGCTGCGGCGAGCTCGTCGTCACGCAGGAAACCCTCCATGAGGGCGAAGCCGCGTTCGCGTACCTCGGTGAGGGTGGTGTCAGGGACCCGCATCAGTGGGCACCTTATGCCAGCTGCACCGGGTGAGACCGCCCCGTCGCGCCTACGCTCCCCCGCATGCGCGCGGTGGTGTTCGACATGGCAGACCCCGAGTTTCCCGTCTCACTGGCCGATGTCCCCGAGCCCGCGCTGCCCGGCCCGTCATGGGCCCGTGTCGCCGTATCGACCGGCGGGATCTGCGGGAGCGACCTCCATCTGTTCGCGCACAACACCGGGCCGTCACCCACGCTCGCCTCCATCGGGACCTTCCCCTTCGTGCTCGGCCATGAGACGGCCGGGCGTGTCGTGGAGGCGGGGCCCAACTGCTCCGTGGCCGTCGGGACGAGAGTCGTCGTCGACCCGTGCATCCCGTGTCTCCCGCGAGGAATTGACCCGCCGTGCGCCAACTGCGCTCGCGGCTGGACGTCGTCGTGCCTGAACCTCGACAGTCGCATTGTGAGCTCGGGACGGACGCTGGGGTACACCCAGGACATGGGCGGGGGCTGGGCGGACAGCGTGCTGGCACACGACTCCATGCTCCACCCCCTGCCCGACGCCATCGCCGATCGCGGTGCGAGTCTCTACGAGCCCGTGTCCATCGCCTGCCACGGGATATTGCGCGCCATGCCCGTCGACGGTGAGCCTGTACTGATCGTCGGGGCGGGCATCATCGGGTTGGCCTCCCTCGCCGCTCTGCGCGGCCTGTTTCCGGCGTGTCCGGTGACCATGCTGGCGCGCCATCCGCACCAGGCGCAGGCCGCACTGGCCTGTGGCGCAGACCACCTCGTGCTCAGCGACCCCGACAACGGGCACTGGGAGGAACTGGCCTCGCTGAGCAGCTCGCGCGTCGTAGGCCGCAAGCGGCACCAGATGTTGATGGGCGGCTTCCCGTTCGTTGTCGAAGCGGTGGGCTCGCCCGCGTCGG
>DATCEZ010000247.1:0-10570 GCA_036509775.1 Acidimicrobiales bacterium | reverse complement strand
TGACGAAGCGCAACCTCCTCGCGCTGGTGCGCACGCCCGAGGCGCTCTTCTTCACGACGCTGCAGCCCATCATGTTCACGCTGCTCTTCACCTATGTCTTCGGTGGGGCCATCCACGTCCCGGGCGGTCACTACATCGAGTTCCTGATGCCGGGCATCTTCGTGCAGACGGTCATCTTCGGTGCCATGAGCGCGGCGTCGGGGCTCTCCGAGGACCTGCACAAGGGACTCATCGAACGTTTCCGCGCGCTGCCGATGAGCCGCTCCGCCGTGCTGGCCGGGCGCACGACGTCGGACGTCGTCCGCAACGTCTTCGTGGTCGCGCTGATCACCATCGTCGGTTACGCCGTGGGCTTCCGCATCGGGACCAACGTGGCGCTGTTCCTGTGCGGTGCCCTGTTGATCCTGTTTTTCGCCTACGCGTTGGCGTGGGGCTTCGCCATCATCGGACTGTCGGCGCCCAACGCGGAGACGGCCCAGGTCATGGTCTTCCCCCTGATCTTCCCGCTGCTCTTCGCCTCGTCGGCCTTCGTCCCCGTGAGGACCATGCCGGGCTGGCTGCAGGGGTTCGCCGAGCACCAGCCGGTGACCCAGGTCGTGAACGCCTCGCGCTCGCTGATGGTCGGCGGCCCGCTGCACGACTCGGGCGCCGTGTGGTCCGCGCTGTTGTGGACCGTCGGCCTGCTGGTCGTCCTGGCACCGGTCGCGGTGCGCAAGTACCGCAAGGTGGCCTGAGGCCGCTTACTCCTCGCCGGTGCGCCGGCGCAGCTCGTCGAGCAGGCCGGCGATGGGCACCCGGACCTGGTCGGTGGAGTCGCGGTCGCGGATGGTGACGGCGTTGTCCTCGAGCGAGTCGAAGTCCACGGTGACGCACCACGGCGTCCCGACCTCGTCCTGGCGCCGGTAACGCTTCCCGATGCCCTGCGTCACGTCGTAGTCGCACATGAAGTGCGGCTGCAGGGTCTTGAGCACCTGGCGCGCCAGCGGCTCGAGCGTGTCCTTCTTCGACAGGGGCAGGACGGCCACCTGGTACGGCGCCAAACGCCAGTGCAGGCGCAGCACCGTACGCGCCTCTCCCCCGACCTCGTCCTCGTCGTAGGCGGCGAGGAGAAACGCCATCATGGTGCGGGTGGCGCCGGCGGCGGGCTCGATCACGTAAGGCGTGTAGCGCTCGTTGGTCTGCGGATCGAAGTAGTCGAGCTTGACGCCCGAGGCGGCGGCGTGGGCCGTGAGGTCGAAATCGCCCCGGTTGGCGATGCCCTCGAGCTCGTCCCAACCCCAGGGGAAGAGGAACTCGACGTCGGCCGTGCCGCGGGAATAGTGCGACAGCTCGCTCTGCTCGTGGTGGCGCAGGTGGAGCTTGTCGGCCGGGATGCCGAGACCGAGGTACCAGTTCATGCGCTCCTCGAGCCAGTACTCGAACCACTTCTGCGCCTCGTCGGGCGGGACGAAGTACTCCATCTCCATCTGCTCGAACTCGCGGGTCCGGAAGACGAAGTTCTGCGGCGTGATTTCGTTGCGGAAGGACTTGCCGACCTGGGCGATGCCGAAGGGCGGCTTCTTGCGCGTGGTCCCGAGCACGTTGGCGAAGTTGGTGAACATGCCCTGGGCCGTCTCGGGACGCAGGTAGGCCACGTGGCCCTCGTCCTCGACCGGGCCGGCGTGGGTCTTGAACATCAGGTTGAAGGCGCGGGCCTCGGTCAGGTCTTTGGAGCCACAGTTGGGGCAGACGCCGTCGATCTTGTCCTCGCGCCAGCGCTCGTGGCAGTTCCTGCAGTCCACCAGGGGGTCGGTGAAGGTGGCCAGGTGGCCCGAGGCGGCCCAGACGGCGGGCGGACCGAGGATGGCGGCGTCGAGGCCGACCACGTCGTCGCGCTTCTGCACCATGGCGCGCCACCAGGCGTTCTTCACGTTGCGCAGCATGTTGACCCCGAGCGGGCCGTAGTCGTAGGTGGAGCGGAACCCGCCGTAGATCTCGGCCGAGGGGAAGATGAAGCCGCGGTGACGGCAGAGCCGCACCACCTTCTCCATCAGGTCGTCTGTGGCGGCCTGAGGCGGTTCGGTGGTCTCTGTCATCGGTGCAGGATACCGGAGCGGATTCTGGCGCTGACCTCGTTGGCCAGCAGCCGCCCCCGCAGCGTCAGGACGGCCCGGCCGTCGATGTGCTCGACGAGGCCGTCGAGATCCTCGGGCCGCTCCAGCGCTTCGGTGGGCACGCCGCGGGGCGTGCGCAGCGAGAGCGTGAGCGCCTCGAAGGCGCGCTGCTCTGCCGTCAGCTCCTCGCGCCCGCCTTCGGGCGAGCGCCCGGCCTCGACGGCACTGACGTAGCGGTCCGGCGTGCGCACGTTCCACCAGCGCGTGCCGGCGCGGTGCGAGTGGGCGGCCGAGCCGATACCGACATAGTCGCCCTGCTCCCAGTAGAGGTGGTTGTGCCGGCACTCGTGGCCGGGCCGGGCCCAGTTGGAAATCTCCTCCCAGTGGTAGCCGGCGGCGGTGAGGACGGCCTCGGCCCGCTCGTAGCGCCGGGCCTCGACGTCGTCGTCGGGATGGCGGGCCGGGTCGGCGGCCAGCGGCGTGCCGGGCTCGACGGTGAGGCCGTAGGCACTGAGGTGCGGCGGCGGGTGGTCCAGTGCGAGGACGTGATCGAGCGTGGCCGCCCAGTCGTCGTCGCTCTCGGTGACGGCGCCGAAGATCAGATCGAGGTTCCAGGTGGTGAAGCCGGCGGCGTGCACGGCGGCGGCGATGGTCTCGGCCGCGTGCGGCACGTTGCGCCGGCCCAGACCGGCGAGCACGTGGGCCTGGGTCGACTGCAGGCCGAAGGAGACGCGCGTGACGCCGGCGCGGCGGTAGGTGCCGAGGTGGGCCTCGTCGGCATCTTCGGGATTGCACTCGACCGTGACCTCGCAGTCGGGCGCACGGGGGATGGCGTCGAGGATGCGGGTCAGGGTGTCGGGGTGGAGGCGGGAGGGGGTGCCCCCTCCGAAGAAGATGGACGTCGGGAGCGCGAGGTCACCCGCCCCGAAGGCCTTCTGCACCTCGAGAACGCAGGCGTCGGCGTAGCGCTCCATGAGATGGTCGCGGTCGGTGTAGGTGGCGAAGGCGCAGTAGTCGCAACGCTCCCGGCAGAACGGGACGTGGACGTAGACGCCGAAGGGGGTCAAAGCCCGGCGGTCGAGCGCACCGAGCGGATGCGCCGGTCGAGATGCGCCTCCATCGCCTCCGTGGCCAGCTCGGCCACCTCCTCGGCCGATGGCGGTGGCGGCCCGGCCAGCACCGCCCCCAGGTCCCCGCCCAAAATGCGGCGCAACAGCAGCAGCGCGCCCGGGCTCATGTGCCGTCCGCTGCGGTGGGCCCGGCACAGCGTCCCGCCCGCCACGAGGTCGAAGGCCACCAGCTCCACGGCGCCGTCGGGCTCGCCGCAGGCGGCGCACTCACTGAGCACCGGGCCGGCGCCCTCGAGGACGAGCGCCTTCAAGAAGAACGAGGGCGCGACGAGCCTCGAGTCGGTGGTGACGTCGGCCAGCGCGGTGAGCGCGCCGACCAACATGGCGTAGAGGCGCGGGTCCGGGTGGCGCTCCTGGGCCATTTGGTCGGTCACTTCGAGGAGGGCGATGCCGCGCGGCATGCGATCGAGATCCTCGCGGATGGGACGAAAGGCGTGAATGACCTCCACCTGGTTGACGATGTCGAGGTCACCCCTCCCCTGCCACAGCAAGAGGTCGACCTGGGTGAGTGGCTCGAGGCGCCCGCCGAACTTCGACGTCGTCTTGCGGATGCCCTTGGCGACGGCCCGGACTTTGCCGTGCCGTTCGGTGAGGAACACGATGATTTTGTCGGCCTCACCCAGGCGGTACGTGCGCAGGACGACGCCCTTGTCGCGGAACAGGCTCACGTGTGGGCGTTCTCGGCGTCCGTAGTGTCGTCGGCCGTGGTGTGTTGGGGGCGGTGGGCGGGGTCGAGGGGGCAGTAGCGCTCGCCCCGGCGCTGGGCCTCGGCCACGGCCCGGCGGGACTCCGCGGCCAGGTCGGCCGCCCGGTTCTGGGCCTCCTGGGCGGGGCGGACGCGATCGACTGCCTTCTTTCCGTGCGAATGGCGGCCGTAGAGGACGTTGCCGGCCCCGACGAGGGCCGCTATGGCGAGGAAGGCGACGACGGCCGCGCCGGCGCCGGCGTGGCCCTCCGTGATGACGGCGAGGACGAAGACGGCGAGCAGGGCGATCCCGACCGCGATGGCGATCCGGCTGAAAATCCTCACTCCCCCATTCTCGCAGTCCGGTCCCTCCGCCGTGGCACCCGGAGACCTCGTTGCGCGTCTCCCTGGGCCAAGCGGCGCGATCGCAGAGAATGACTGTATGGAGCCCCAGAAGGACGACCCCATCTCCACCCGTCAGACGCCCTCGGGACCGACCTCTCGGGTGCGCATCACCTGGGAGCGCCTGCAGCGGACGTGGGCCCTCCGGACATGGAATGACCTGCAGGGCCTCGGGTTCGTGCGGAGCTCCCTCGAGTTCGCCGGGCTCTTCCTCTTGAGCTTCGTCCCGTTCCTGCTCCTGTTGTCCTCGGCGCTGGGCTCGAACCTGCCGCGAGGCTTCACCACGCGGGCCAACTTCTCCCCTGCGGCGGCCCAGGACGTCACCCGGCTCTTCGCCCGATCGAGTGGGGCGACGGCACCCCTGTCCATTGTGGGCATCGTCCTCATCGTGCTCAGCGCGGACGCCATTGCGGCGCGGCTGCAGTCGTGGTGCGCTGCGGTCTACAAGGTGTCGCCCAACCCGGTCCGGGCCTGGGGCCGGCGCATCTGGTGGCTGACCGGTGTCCTCGGCTTCCTCGCGGCGCAGGTTGCCATCGGCCGGCACGTCGGGCACCTCACCGTTCTTTCCACCGGCCTCGAACTGGTGGCGCTCGTCCTGTTCTGGTGGTGGAGCCTTCATTGTCTCCTCGACACGGTCGGCTGGCGCCGGCTCCTGCCCGGTGGGGTGACGATTGCCCTCCTGTACGCGCTGGTGGGTGTCGGCACCTCTGTGCTCGGTTCGGGCTCCATCACGTCTTCTGCGCAGACCTACGGGCCGATCGGGACCGTCATGACACTGATGGAGGTGTTGGTCGCCTTGGGACTGGCGATCCATCTCGGTGCGTACATCGGAGCGCGCTGGTTCCCGTGGCCGGGCTTCACGGCTTCGGAGGTCCCGCTGGGAACGTCGTAGGTCCTCCTCCCACGCAATGGCGCACAACTACTGTCTGTCGACGAGGCTGGGCGAACGGGGCATGACGGCGACGAATCCGCCGCCGGTACCCCCGAGACAAGGGGCACGACATGGGTGATCTCATCTGGAGCTTCTCGCCGTGGGTGCTGTTCCTCCTGGCGACGAGGTTCACCTCGCTCTCGGGTGCGATCGCACTCGGCCTGGTGGCGGCGCTCGTCGTGGCCGCCCGGGCGATCGGCCATCACCGGCTGCACCTGTTGGATGTGGCGAGCGTGCTGTATTTCACCGGGCTCGGGCTGGCACTGGAGATCATCCACCCGGTGAGTGTCACCTACTGGTCCCGCTACGCGCAGGCCGGCTCCCACGCCTTCCTGACGCTCATTGTGCTGGGGTCCGTGGTGATCGGCCGCCCCTTCACCGAGTCCTACGCCCGGGAGACCACCCCGAAGGAGCTCTGGGGCACGCCGCAGTTCCGTGCGGTCAACCGCACCATCTCCTTGGTCTGGGGCCTGGCCTTCTTGGTGGGGACGATATCGCTGATCATCGCCGGGAGCGTGAGCAACCGCACCTTCCTGCTGCGCATCCTCATCCCGTTCGGGGCGCTGGCGTACGCCTACACGTATACGCAGCGCGTGGTGACGGCCCGGCGGGAAGCTGCCGGCGATGGGGCAAGCGGTGCGACTCCGGGAACCGGGTCCGGCGGCGGGGCGGAGCCAGCCGCCCCTCCGACTACGGGTTGACAGCCCCGAAGCGGCGTACGCGCTGCTGGTACTCGATGACCGCCTGGTAGAGGTCCCCGCGGCGCATGTCCGGCCACAGGGTCTCGGGGAAGACCAGCTCGCTGTAGGCGATCTCCCAGAGAAGGAAGTTCGAAATCCGCGTCTCGCCCGATGTCCGGATCACCAGGTCGGGGTCGGGCATGTCGGGGAAGTAGAGGTGGCGGCGGATGGCCTTCTCGTCGATTTTGCTGGCGGGGGTTCCCTCCTCGACCAGGGCGCGCACGGCGTCGATGATCTCGGCGCGGCCGCCGTAGTTGAAGGCCATCGTCATCACCATGCGCCGGTTGTGCTTCGTGAGCTCAATCGACTCGTCCATCCGCTTGAGCACCCGCCGCGGCACCCGCCAGTCCCGGCGGCCGGCGAAGCGGATCTGCACGCCCTTCTCGTTGAGCTCGTCGCGTCGGCGCATGAGGAGCGACTGGTTGAAGTTCATGAGGTAGCGCACCTCGTCGGGCGGGCGGCGCCAGTTCTCGGTGGAGAAGGCATAGAGGGTGATCCACTTGATGCCGATCTCGAGGGCGCCGTTCACCACATCGAGCAGGGCGGCCTCACCGGCGCCGTGCCCCTCGGTGCGCGGCAAGCCTCTGGCTTTGGCCCAGCGGCCGTTGCCGTCCATGACACAGGCCACGTGCACCGGGACCTTGGAGAGGTCCAGCTCAGGCGGCACGGGGTCGGGGGTCGCCGGGTCGGCGTCTTTGTCGGGGCCCTGGTCCCGTCCCTGGACGCCCCCGGGGCCGCGGACGGCAGAGGTCACCAAATGAACCTACCGCGGCCCACCACTCCCACCGTGCTGTCTTTGGGCGTTGGCCGGGCCGGCGCGGACGTCCTGGCGCAGGGACTCTGGCACGGGGGGTGCAATTCGTGTTGAAGTGTTCCTCACCCGGACCAGGCGGTGCGGGTGGAGGAATCAGGAGGGACCATGTCCGAGCCAGGCGCTGCACCTCGCCCCGACACCACCGACATGTTCGCCGTGCACGGTGTCTTCCGCGACACGCTCGGTGCCGCACCCACGCTGGTCGGGGGCATCGCGCCCGGCGATGCCGAGCGGGTGGCACTGATCGCCAACTACTACGAGAACATCCTGTCGTTCCTGCACGCCCACCACGACGGCGAAGAGGTGCTGGTCTTCCCCCTTCTCCGGGAGCGTTGCGACGGCGCCGGAGAGCTCATGGACCTCATGGCCGAGGAGCACCACGAGGCGCTGGAGCTCTTGGAGCAGGCCAAGGCTGCCTTGGCCGCCTGGCCTGGCGGCGACGCGGCTGCGCAGAGGTCGGCTCAGGAGCGGCTGGAAGAGTTGGGTTCCCACCTGAACGAGCATCTCCTCGAAGAGGAGCAGAAGGTGCTGCCGCTGGCCGGTGCGAACCTCTCCATGGAGGAATGGGGCGCCATGCCCGCACATGGCATGGCCGCCTTCGACGGCGACAAGATCTGGCTCATCCTCGGTCTCATCCGGGAGCGCATGACCGACGAGCAGCGAGCGGCGATGATGGCGCACATGCCGCCACCGGCACTCGAGATGTGGACCGGCTTCGGCGAGCAGGCCTTCAAGGAGTACTCGACGGTGGTCGAGGTGGCGGTGGCCAACCACGCTTGAGCCGGTCGTGAACCGGTCTTGACCAGGGCCGGGAAGGGGCACGCCACACCACGGCTGTAGCGTCACGTCCGATGACGGGCGAGGACTTCGACGACGCCTTCGCAGACGCCTTCGCCGAGCCCGACGGCCTTGACGACCTCGACGTCTTCGGCTCCTCGGGAGGGTCCGAAGCGGACGCCCGCCTGGCCGGCGATGACGGCGTGCGGGGGCTGGACAAGATCACGGCGCAGATGTCCGGTGGGGAGCACCGCCCGGAGCAGCAGGAGATGTGCCGCGCCGTGGCCGAAGCGATCGTCACGAGGACCCACCTCGTGGTTCAGGCCGGCACGGGGACGGGCAAATCCCTGGCCTACCTCGTCCCGGCTGCACTGAGCGGCAAGAAAGTCGTCATCGCCACGGCGACCAAGGCGCTGCAGGACCAGCTGGCCGAGAAGGATCTCCCCCAGGTGGACGACGGTCTGGGACTGCCGGCGCCACTCGACTTCGCGGTGCTCAAGGGACGGAGCAACTACGTCTGCCGCCAGCGGGTGGCCGAGGTGGGCTCGGGCGGCATTCAGGCCGAGCTGGGCGATCAGGGAGCCGTCCCGGCCGACGAGCCGGCTGTGGCCGCGGCCGAGGAGGGCGAGTCGTCGGAGGCGTCGGCGGGTGCGCCGCCCGAGGGCATCGTGGAGGAAGTGCGCCAGCTGGTGGCCTGGTCGCAGAAGTCACAGACCGGCGACCGGGCCGACCTGAGCTTCGAGCCCTCAGATCGGGCCTGGAACATGGTCAGCGTGGGCCCGCGCGAGTGCCCGGGCGCCTACAACTGCCCTTCCGGCGGGAGCTGCTTCGCCGAGGCCGCCCGCGAGCGGGCCTCGGTGGCCGACGTCGTCGTCGTCAACACCCATCTCTACGGGGCGCACCTGGCCAGCGGCAGCGTCGTGCTGCCCGAGCACGACGTGGTGATCTTCGACGAGGCCCACGAGCTGGAAGAGGTCATGACCTCGAGCCTGGGCGTGGAGGTGACGCCTGGGCGCTTCCGCTCACTCGTCACGTCCGGTCGTTCTCTCGTCGAGCCGAAGGACGCCGACCTGCTCGATTCCCTGGGGTCGCTCGGCGATCAGCTCGGGACGTTGCTCGCCGACCGCGTGGGCACGCGGGTGCTGCACGACGAGGCCCGGCCGCCGGTGGACGATCGCGAACTGGCCGAGTTGCTCGGGCGTGGCGCAGAGCTCAGCCGGCGCGTCACCGACGCCCTGCGGCGGGGCGGCGCGCAGCGTTCGTTCCTCCCCGAGGGAGGGGGATCCGATGCCGATCCCGACCGCGCCAGCCGCAAGACACGCACCCTGCAGGCGGCAGCGCATCTGGCGGAGGACCTGCACCGGTTCGAGACGCGTGGCGACGGCGAGGTCGCCTGGGTCGACGGCACGCGGCGCAACGTCCGGCTCCGCCTCTCCCCCATTGACGTCGGTCCCGTGCTCGCCACCATGCTCTGGGGTGAGGTGACCTCGGTGCTGACGAGCGCGACCATTCCGCCTCGGATCGTCGAGCGAGTCGGGCTCCAGGCCTTCCCGACCGAAGAGCTCAATGTCGGTAGCCCGTTCGACTACCGATCCCACGCGCTGCTCTATGTCGCCCGCCACCTGCCCGACCGCCGCTCCGCCGGTGCGGAGGAAGCCCTGCATGAGGAGCTCTCGCAGTTGCTGGAGGCCGCCGGCGGGCGCACCCTGGCTCTCTTCACCAGCAAACGGGCGACGGAAGCGGCGGCGGCGGCCCTGGCGCCCGAACTCCCGTACACACTCTTGTTACAGGGCGACCTCCCGAAGAACCTGTTGCTCGAGAAGTTCTCCACCGACGAGACCTCCTGCCTGTTCGCCACCATGGGCTTCTGGCAGGGCGTGGACATCCCCGGCCGGGCCCTGTCGCTGGTGACAATCGACAAGCTTCCGTTCCCTCGGCCCGACGACCCGCTGCTGCAGGCGCGCCGCGACCGGGCCGGCGGTGGCGCCTTCTCGCTGGTCGACCTGCCGCGGGCGGCGACGCTCCTGGCTCAGGGCGCGGGGCGCCTGATCCGCAACGCGGAGGATCGCGGCGTCGTCGCCGTGCTCGACCCACGCCTGGCCACGGCGTCATACCGCGGGGTGTTGCTGGCCACGTTGCCGCCCATGCGGCGCTCGGTCGACATCGCCGAGGTGGAATCGTTCCTGCGGCGGGCGTTGGAGGAGGAGCAGGCGTCCTGACCTCTCACTAGCGGGCCTCGTCGCCGAAGTCGAAGACGAGACGGCCCTTCTTCTCCCGCGTGCCTTCGGTGGCGACCCGCATGATCCACCGACCGGCGACGTCTCGGAGATACGGCTTGTTCAGGCTGTAGGACCGCTGGTTCGTCCCCACCTCACACTCGAGCACACCCGCTTCGGTCAGGATCCCGAGATGCCGGGAGATGCCCTGCCATGTGGTCTCGAAACGGCGAGCGATGTCGTGAGAACTCATCGGGCTGCCCCAGTCGTGCAACACGGCCAGGATCTCCAGCCGGGTCTCATTCGCCAGTGCGCGGAAGACCAGCTCGAGTGACTCGGTGTCGGAGACCGCGGTGAGTGTCGGCGGGTTTCTCCGCCCGACCTCGAACACAGGGACGGATGAGCGTGAGCGGGCCGGGGACATGTTTGGAAACTATAAACGATCCAGTTGATAGTTATTTGCAGCACCGGCGGCCCGGCCCAACCCTGCCGCACCGTCCGGCCCCGAAGGCCTTGCACACTCAGTATCCGAGGCGGTTGAGCATTTCGTCGCGGTTCTGCCAGTGCTTCTCCACCTTGACGTGGAGGTCGAGGTACGTCCCTTCGGGAAGCTCCTCCCGCACCGCAATGCCCACGGCCTTGAGGACCTCGCCGCCCTTGCCGATCACGATGGCCTTCTGCGAGTCACGCTCGACGATGATCTCCACGCGGATGTGCGGCCACTCCCACTCGGTGACCCGGCAGGTGATGGCGTGCGGCAGCTCGTCCCGCGTCTTGGCCAG
>DATCEZ010000246.1:0-7431 GCA_036509775.1 Acidimicrobiales bacterium | reverse complement strand
TCGGGCTCGACTCGCTGGAGCAGCTGCCGGCGGTGGAGGACTTCCTGCCCGGGCCCGAGGTGGCCGGGGATCTCGAGCGCGACCTGCAGTCGGCGTTGGGCCTCGGGGTCGAGGCATCCTCTGACGACGCCTGAGCCTGCGCTCGAGCCCGAAGGCGAACGCCTCCAGAAGGTCCTGGCCCGCGTCGGCCTCGGCTCCCGCCGGGCCTGCGAGGAGCTGATCGCCGCCGGCCGCGTCCGCGTCGACGGCGAGGTCGCCACGCTCGGCCGTCGCATCGACCTGCACACGGCACGGGTCGAGGTCGACGGCGCGCTCGTCCCCGTGGCGCCCGACCTCGTCTACTACCTCTTGAACAAGCCCGACGGGGCGATCACCACGGCGGACGACCCCCAGGGCCGTCCCACCGTCATGACACTGGTGCCGGCCGAGCCGCGCGTGTTTCCCGTCGGGCGCCTGGACCGTCATACCGAGGGGCTGTTGATCCTGACCAACGACGGCGCCCTCTCGCAGCTCCTCACCCATCCGTCCCACGGGGTGCCCAAGGAGTACGTGGCCGAGGTCACCGGCGGGACGCCTGCACCGGGCGCGCTGCGCTCGCTGCGCCAGGGCGTGGAGCTCGAGGACGGGCTGACGGCGCCGGCCGAGGTCGGCGTGCTGGCGCCGGGCGTCCTCCGCATCGTGATCCACGAGGGCCGCAACCGCCAGGTCCGGCGTATGTGCAGCGCCATCGGCCATCCGGTGCGGCGGCTGGTGCGCACCCGCATCGGGCCGGTGCGGGACCCGAACCTGCCCCCGGGACGCTGGCGAGACCTCGAGCCCACGGAGGTCCGGGCCCTGGCCGCCGCGGCCGGGCCCGGCGGGGGAGGCGCGGCGAACCGCCCCTAGGAATTGCCCCTCAACTGGGACTCCGAACGCGACCGGTAGAGTGACCCGCCATGGCAGCTGCTCCCACAGTCAGGGGTTTGCGCGGGGCGACGACCGTCGATGAGGACACCGTGGCCCAGGTCACGGAGCGCTCGCAGGAGCTCATGCGCGAGCTCATGGCCAGCAACGGCCTGGTCGAGGACGACATCATCAGCGTGCTCTTCACGGCCACGGCCGACGTCACCAGCACCTTCCCGGCCACCGCCATCCGGGAGATCGGGTTCGGTGCCGTCCCGCTCCTGTGCGCCGCCGAGATCGCCGTGCCCGGCTCCAAGCCGCTGTGCATCCGGGTCCTCATGCACGTGCACACCACCCGCTCGCGCGAGGACATTCGGCACATCTACCTGCACGGCGCGCAATCGCTCCGCGATGACCTTCCCGGCTGAGGCCGGAGCGCGCCGGCGGGCACTCGTCGTCGGGACGGGGCTGATCGGCGGCTCCATCGCGCTCGGCCTGCGCTCCCGGGGGTGGCACGTCTCCGGGGTCGATGCCGACAGGGAACGGCTGCAGGCTGCGCTCGAGACCGGCGTCATCGATGCCATCGGCGACGACCTGGGGGCCGAAGTGGTCTTCGTCGCCGTGCCCTCCGCCGCGGTGGCCGGGGTGACGCGGGGCGTCCTGGGGGACGCGGGCCGGCTGGCCGATGCCGTCGTGACGGACGTGAGCGGCGTCAAGACGACGATCGTGGGGGAGTCCGACCACCGGCGCTTCATCGGCGGCCATCCGATGGCCGGATCTGAGCAGACCGGCCTCTCCGGCGCCGATCCGGACCTCTTCGTCGGCGCCGTCTGGGTGCTGACCCCCACGGCGACCACGGACCTCGAGGCCTTCAACCGGCTCAAGGGCGTCGTCATGAGCCTCGGTGCCGATGTGCTCGTCCTGTCGCCGAGCGACCACGATCGGCTCGTGGCCGTGGTGTCGCACGTGCCGCACCTGGTGGCGGCGACGCTGATGAACGCCGCCACCGACGGCGCCGAGTAGGACGGCACGCTGCTGCGGCTGGCCGCCGGGGGCTTCCGCGACATGACCCGGGTCGCCGCTGGGCATCCCGGCATTTGGCCCGACATCTGCGCCGAGAACGCCACCGCCATTGTGGCGGCGCTCGACGCACTGGTGAGCGACCTAATCTCCATGCGCGACCGCGTGGCGGCGCAGGACCGGCCGGCCCTCCTCGACTCGCTGCAGAAGGCCAGCGCCGCCCGGCGCAACCTGCCCGCCCGCGCCGTGCGGCCCGAGCACCTGGCCGAGTTGCGCATCCCGGTGCCCGACCGCGACGGGGTCCTGGCGGAGATCACCTCGCTGGCCGCGGGTGCGGGCATCGGCATTTACGACATTGAGATCGCGCACTCCACCGAGGGCCCGCGCGGCGTCCTCATTCTGATCATCGACAACGCCGACGCAGAGACCCTCCGGGTGGCGGTGGAGGCCGCCGGCTACCCCGGCCGGGCGGAGCAGCTCTCGTGACGGCCCCGCGCATCCTCGTCGTCGACGGCGGGACGCCGTGCCGGGGCACCGTGCGCACGCCGGGCGAGAAGTCCATTTCGCACCGTTCCGTGCTGCTGGGCGCACTGGCGGAGGGGACGTCGGTCATCCGCGGCCTGTCCGACGGGGCCGACGTGGCCGCCTCCCTGGCCGCCGTCGTGGCCATGGGCGCCGGGGCGGAACGCCGGGCCGACGGCACGCTTGTCATGCAAGGCGGCCGAGCAAGGCTGCACCGGCCCGACGGACCGCTCGACTGCGGGAACTCGGGCACGTCGATGCGGTTGCTGGCGGGACTGGTCGCAGGGTTCGACTGGGAGACCGAGCTGACCGGCGACGAGTCGCTGTCGAGCCGGCCCATGGATCGCGTGGCCGAGCCGCTCGGCCTCATGGGGGCAGTCGTGACGGGCCGGGGCGAGCGCTGCCTGCCGCCGGTGCACGTGCGCGGCGGCGCCCTCCACGGCATCGACTGGACGTCCAAGGTGGCCAGCGCGCAGGTGAAGTCGGCCATCCTCCTCGCCGGCCTGTCCGCCGAGGGGACGACCACCGTGCGCGAGGCGGTCACGACGCGCACCCACACCGAGGAGATGTTGACCGAAGCCGGGGCCGACCTGACGGTCGAGCCCTGGGGCGAGGGGCGCATCGTCACCGTGCGGGCGTCCTCCCTCAAACCGGCGGACCGGACGGTACCCGGCGACCCCTCCGCCTCGGCCTTCTTCGCCGTGGCCGGATGCGTCGTGCCCGGCAGCACGGTCGACATCGCTGACGTCTACGACGGGCCGGCCCGGCTCGGCTACATCGACGTCCTGCGGCGGATGGGCGCAGCCATCACGCTCATTGCCGGGGAACCCGGGACCACGACCATCCGGGCGGCTGCCGGGCCACTGACGGCAACCGAGGTGCGGGCCAGCGAGATCCCCTCGCTCGACGAGATCCCTGCCCTGGCCGTGGCCGCCGCGGTGGCGCAGGGCACGACGGTCTTCCTCGACGTGGGCGAGCTCCGCGTGAAGGAGGTGGACCGCCTCGTCGCCGTGGCCGACATGGTCGAGACGTTCGGCGCCCAGGCCCGCATTGACGGCGACACGCTCGCCATCACCGGCGTGGGCGGCCCGCTGCGGGGCGCGCGCTTCGACAGTCGGGGCGACCACCGGATGGCGATGTCGGCCGCCATTGCGGCGCTGGCGGCTGGTGCGGGGGAACGCAGCCTGATCACCGGGTTCGGGGCCGTCGAGACGAGCTACCCGACCTTCGCCGAGGACCTGGAGCGACTGGCGGAGGGCCCGGCGGCGCCCCGGGCGCTCCTGGTCGCCATTGACGGTCCGGCCGGCGCCGGCAAGTCCACGGTCTCGAGGGCGGTGGCGGAGCGGCTGGGCGTCGAGCGCCTCGACACGGGCGCCATGTACCGGGCCATCGCCGCCCTGGCCCTGGAGCAGGGCACACCACCGGAGGATGGCGAGGCGGTGGCGGCGTTGGCCGGCGCGTCGACCATTGTGGTCGGGGAGCGGGTCACCATTGACGGGCGCGACGTCACCGGCCTCATCCGCTCACCCGAGGTGGGGCGCGCCGTCTCGGTCGTCGCCGCCAACGCCGAGGTCCGACGGCATCTGGTGGAGCGTCAGCGGGCCTGGGCCGCCGCCCACGGCGGCGGGGTGGTCGAGGGCCGCGACATCGGATCGGTCGTCTTCCCGGACGCGGAGGTCAAGGTGTACCTGACGGCGTCACCCGAGGAACGGGCGCGGCGGCGGAACGACGAGGCGCCCGAAGGAGTGGCCCGACGTGATCGCATCGACTCGACCCGGGTGGCCTCGCCCCTGCGCGAGGCGGCGGACGCCCACCGGCTCGATACGACGGGCCGGACCGTGCAGGATGTGGTGGAGGAGGTGCTGTCGTGGCTGTGAGCCCAGCGGGATCGTCACCCGAAGCCGACGGTGCTGGCGGCGCTGAGGGTGTCGATGCGGCCGGTGTCGAGGCGCCGGGGCGCCACCAGCCCTTCGAGATCGACCCCCGCCGCACGCCGCTGTACCGGGTCGAGCGGATGCTCTTCGCCACCGTGCTCTGGGCCTGGTTCCGCCCCAGGGTCGTCGGGCGGGAGAACATCCCCGAGACCGGTCCGGCCATTCTGGCCCCGGTGCACCGGTCGTTCGCCGACTTCGGCTTCGCCGCGTTCTGCACCGAGCGCAAGCTCTTCTTCATGACCAAGGACGAGATGTGGAACAACAAGTGGCTGGGCAAGCTGCTGCTCACTGTCGGGGCCTTCCCCGTCCACCGCGAGTCGGCGGACCGGGAGGCGCTCCAGCGCGCCGAGGAGGTGCTCCGCCGCGGCGAGCTCCTGGTCCTCTTCCCCGAAGGGACGCGCCGCGAGGGCCGGGACATTGAGGACCTGATGGAAGGCGCGACCTTCCTATCGGCGCGGACGGGCGCGCCGATCGTGCCCATCGGTATCGGGGGGTCCGACCTGGCCATGCCCAAGGGGAGCGCCATCCCGAAGCCACGCACAATTCAGGTCGTCATCGGGCCGGCCATCCCGCCGCCCCAGCGGACCGAGGGTGGACGCGTCTCGCGCTCGGCCGTGCGTACCGCCACCGAGGCGCTCGTGCCGAAGCTGCAGGCCGTCTACGACGAGGCCCGGGAGAAGACCGGGCGCTACTGACGTCGCCCTACTGGTGGTGCGGCTCCTTGCGGACCTTCCACCAGGTCTCGAACACCACGCGCCCGTAGCGGAAGCCGAAGAGCCAATTCTTGCCCTTCTTCGTCGTGCCCGACGCGCGCGGCAGCCACACGGTGGGCTCCTCGCTGACCCGCCAGCCCCGCTTCATGGCGATGATGAGGAGCTCGGCCGTCTGGTACTGCGGCTGCACGAGCCGGTAGGCGATGTCGTCGAGCATGCTGACCCGCAGCGCCCGGTAGCCGTTGGAGGTGTCCGTGAGCTTCGTGTGACCCATGGCGCTCATCGCCCACGAGAAGACGCGCACCCCGACCTTGCGGAAGCGGTCCGTCGTGGTGTCCTGCCCGAGGACGCGCGAGGCCACGACGAAGTCCGACGTGTCGTCGACGAGGGGCTGGAGCATGACCGGGATCTCCGCCGGGTCGTTCTGCCCGTCAGCGTCCAACGTGACCACGAACTGCGCGCCGAGCTCAATGCACAGGGCGTAGCCGACGCGGAGGGCGTACCCGTGCCCGAGGTTCTCGCTCAACGCGAACGTGACCGCACCGGAGTCCTTGGCCACCTGGTCGGTCTTGTCGCTCCCACCGTCGACCACGACGAGGGTGGTCACCGCCAGGCCGCAGGCCTCCTTCGGCATGGCCGCCAGGACGGCGCCGATGTTGTCCTCCTCCTCGTAGGCGCAGATGAGACCCACGACGGGGGAGAGCTTCAGGTCGGGATAGCGGCTGTCGAACTCCCGGCGTGAGGTCTCGATGACGCGGCGCGCGCGAGCAGGGTCGGTGTGTATGGCGGCGCCCGAGGTGGCGCCGCGGCCGGGACTCAAAGTGACCGAGGCGTCGCGAAGACCTGGCGAACCAGGGGCTCGAAGTGCGAGAGCGGCTTGGTGGGGTAGTCGGGGTCGAAGCTGATCTGGTCCCACTCGTCGGCGAACTGCTCGGCCAGGCCGTACCAGGACGCACCCACGTACTTGTTTCGCGCGTCGGGGTCCTGGCCCACGTACTCGTAGTAGTGCCGGCCCTGGAAGTCCTGGTGGGCCTCGATCATGCGGTACGTGTCCTCGTCGACATACGGGCGCAGGATTTCGGCGGCGATGCGCGGGTGGTTCATGACCGAGACGGCCTTGCCGATGTCGTGGCACAGCGAGGCCACGACGACCTCGTCGGAGGCGCCAGCCTCCTCGGCCCGGGTGGCCGTCTGGAGCGAGTGGACGAGCTGATCGACCTCGAAGCCGTCGGTGATCTCCTCCAACGAGGCCAGCATGGCCAGCACGCGGTCGGCCACGCGTGGTTGGTGCTCAATCGACTCGACGATGATGTGATCCCACTGCGCCTTCGTCGACTCGTCCATCCGGGTGAACGTCATGGCCCAATCATCGCGCCCGGGGCCTCAGGAGGCCAGCAGGTCGAGAACGTCGGCCGCGGAGACCGACCGGTCCTCGGCGGCAGGATCGGCACGGACGGGGCGGGCCCCTCCGGCGAAGAAGCCCAGCATGGAGCCCGCGGCACGCAGCAGCTCGCGAAGCTCGGGCGGAGGCGGGAAGTACTCGTCCTCGGTGGTGACGGTCACCTCGGTCACCCCCTGAGCGGGAGCGAGGCGGGCGATGACCTCCTCGACCAAGGCCTCGGGCGCCGAGGCCCCGGCCGTGACGCCGACCGTGCCGGTGAGATCGTCGGGCAGCTCGTCGGCGGCGTTGACGCGCAGCACCCTCGGGCACCCGCCGGCCCGGGCGACCTTCTCGAGGGCCACGGTGTTGGAGGAGTTGGCCGAGCCGATGACGACGACGGCATCGGACTCCGAGGCGATGGCCTTGAGGGCAGCCTGCCGGTTGGTCGTGGCGAAGCACAGATCGCTCCGGTTCGGCATCCAGAGGTCCGGGAACCGCTGCCGGGCCGCCTCCATGAGGCCGCGCCACTCGTCATGGCTCAACGTGGTCTGCGCCAGCAGGGCCACAGGCGTGCCCGCGTCGGCCAGCTCGTCCAGGCCGTCGAGGTCCTCTTCGTGCTCGAGGAGACGGACCGACTCCGGCGCCACCGCCATGGTGCCCACGGCCTCCTCGTGGCCGGCATGGCCCACGTACAGGACGGTGAATCCTTTGCGGCTGCGCACCTTGAGCTCGTGATGCACCTTGGTCACGAGCGGGCAGACAGCATCGACGACGGCGCCACCCCGCGCCCTGGCCGCTTCCACGACGTCGGGCGCCGAGCCGTGGGCGCTGAGCATCAGGGGCGCTCCCAGGGGCACATTGGCCACGTCGTCGACGAAGATCACGCCCTGGGCCCGGAACCGCTCGACCACATGCCTGTTGTGGACGATCTCGTGGTAGCAGTAGACGGGCGGCTCGAAGACCCGGACCATCCAGGCCA
>DATCEZ010000245.1:0-3828 GCA_036509775.1 Acidimicrobiales bacterium | reverse complement strand
GGGTGCAGCACCGAGTCGAGGTGGTCCTCGGTGATGCGCGAGACGGCCTCTTCCTTGGAGATGCCCAGATCGCTCGGGCGCACCATGTCGACGGCCATCTTCAGGGCGGCGGCCCCGGTGCGCTTGCCGACGCGGGTCTGCAGCATCCAGAGCTTGCCCTGGTCGATGGTGAACTCGGTGTCGCACATGTCCTGGTAGTGCCCCTCGAGCCGGGCGAAGATCTTGGTCAGCTCGGTGTGCACCCTGGGGAACTTCTTCTTCAGCTCCGAAATGGGTTCGGTATTGCGGATGCCGGCCACGACGTCCTCGCCCTGGGCGTTGACCAAGAAGTCGCCGTAGGCACCCTTGGCGCCGGTGGCGGGGTCACGGGTGAAGCCGACGCCGGTCCCCGAGTTGTCGTCGCGGTTGCCGAAGACCATGGCTTGGACGTTGACCGCGGTGCCGAGGTCGTGGGCGATGTGCTCCCGGTCGCGATAGGCGATGGCGCGTGGACCATTCCAGCTGCGGAACACCGCCTCAATGGCGCCGCGCAGCTGCTCCACGGGCTTTTGCGGGAAGGGCTTGCCCGTGTGGCGCTCGACGATCTGCTGGTAGGAGTCGACCAGGTAGCGCAACAATTCGGTCGGCACCTTGGCGTCAGATGTGGTCCCGGCCAGCTCCTTGGCGGCGTCGAAGAGCGAGTCGAACTCCTCGCCTGGGAGCTCCAAAACGATGCGGGCGTACATGGCGATGAAGCGCCGGTACGAGTCGAAGGCGAAGCGCTCGTCGCCGGTCTGCTTGGCCAGGCCCTCGACGGACTCGTCGTTGAGGCCCAGGTTGAGGACGGTGTCCATCATGCCGGGCATGGAGAACTTGGCCCCTGAACGCACCGAGACCAGCAGCGGGTCGCTGGCGTCGCCGATCGTCTTGCCCATGGCCTTTTCCAGTCGCGAGCGCGCACCGGCCACCTCGGCGTCGAGTGCCTTGGGCCAGCCACCGGCCATGTAGGCGCGGCAGGCGTCGGTCGAGATGGTGAACCCGGGGGGCACCGGGAGCTTCAGTACCGACGTCATCTCGGCCAGGTTGGCGCCCTTCCCACCGAGGAGGTCCTTGAGCTCCATGGGGGGCTGGGCGTGCGTGTGGTCGAAGTCGAAGACGAACGGCATCGGGCCTCCTTGCCCTGTTCGGGCGCACCGCGGCGTAGCGAGCGCGGTTCACTCGAAGTGGTTGCCCTCCCAACTTGGGACGGGCGATGTCAGCCTACTTTCCTTCCGACGCTCCTCCGGAGCCCTCGGCGGTGGTGCGTGCGGCGGTTCTGGGCGTGCGTGCCGTGTCCGGATCGCCGTCCCACGGCCCGGCGTCGCCCACCACCGCTCCGCTGACGTGGCGCTGGAAGACCTCCTTGGCCTGGCGCATGAAGTCGCGCACGATGGCGAGCTCTTCAGCCTTGAAGTGCTGGGCCACCTGGCGCATGTCGTCGGCGACGGGTTGCTGCAGGCCCGCCAATCGCTCCTGGGCGGCCGGGACGATCTCGACCCAGACCCGGCGGCGGTCCTCGGTGTCGCGGCGCCGGGCCACCATGCCGGCCTCCTCCAGGCGGTCGAGGATGAAGGTGACGGCCCCGGTCGTGAGCCCACTCTCCTCGGCCAGCCGGCCGGCCGTGAGCGGACCGTGGCTGGCCGCCAGATCCAGGCACCGCATGTCGGTCCTGCTCAGCTTCAGCTTCTTGGCCACGCCATCGTCGAACTCGGTGGCGGCACCGAGGTAGCCGATGATCTCGGCGCGCAGCTGCTGCCCCAGCTCTGAGCGAGACCATTGTCTTGACACGTCAATTACTTTATCACTAAGTTTCTTTGGTAATGGCTTATTCTTCGCAGTCAGCCCTGGCCGTGGAGGCCCACGATCTGGTCAAGGTCTTCCCACGCGGCAACGTCCGGGCCCTCGACGGGGTGTCCCTCGAAGTGGAGGCCGGCACCGTGCTCGGCCTGCTCGGACCCAACGGCGCCGGCAAGACCACCGCCGTGCGCATCCTCTCCACCATCCTCGGACCCGACTCGGGCCACGCCTCGGTGCTCGGCCACGACGTGGTGACCGAGGCCGACACCGTGCGCCGCATCATCGGGCTGGCCGGCCAGTACGCCGCGGTCGACGAGAACCTCACGGGCCGCGAGAACATCCACATGGTGGCGCGCCTCTCCCACCTGAGCCGCCCGGTGGCGGCCAGACGGGCGACCGAGCTGCTCGAGGAGTTCGGGTTGGCCAATGCCGGCGACCGCGTGCTCAAGACCTATTCGGGCGGCATGCGGCGCCGGCTGGACCTGGCCGCCGCGCTGGTGGCGAACCCGCCGGTCCTCTTCTTGGACGAACCGACGACCGGTCTCGACCCGCAGAGCCGTCAGGGCCTGTGGGCCGCCATTGAGGAGCTGGTGCGCGAGGGCACGACGGTGCTGTTGACCACGCAGTACCTCGAGGAGGCGGACCGGCTGGCCCGCGACATCGTTGTGATCGACCACGGGCGCGTCATCGCCCAGGGGACGCCGGCACAACTCAAGGCCGACCTGGGCACCTCGGTGGTCTCGGTGACCCTCGGCGAGTACGACGCCGTGGCCCGGGCCGTCGAGCTGCTGGCGCCGCTGTCCGAGAAGCCGCCGCTCGTGGAGAACCTCGTGGTGGAGCTGACCGTCAACGACGGTCCCAAGGCCGGCGCCGACGTGCTCCGGACGCTCGACGCGGCGGAGATCACGATCGCCGGCCTGGCGCTGCGCGAGCCGAGCCTCGACGACGTGTTCCTGACCCTCACCGGCCATAAGACGGTCATCGAAGAGGGCGAGGACGAAGAGGAGTCGGTGAAACCGAAGCGGGGCTTCGGCCGGGGCCGCAAAGGCGCTGTGACCGACGGGAAGGATGCCGCATGACCGCTACGACCCTCATCCCGCCGCTCCTCGTGGAGGACCAGAGCCAGGGCAGCCGACTGGCGTGGGCCATCGCCGACATCGTCACGATGGCGAAGCGCAACATCCTCGCCGTCCTGCGGACGCCCGAGGCGCTGTTCTTCACCACGCTGCAGCCGATCATGTTCGTGCTGCTCTTCACCTACGTGTTCGGCGGGGCCATCCACGTGCCAGGCGGGCACTACATCAACTTCCTGATGCCCGGCGTGTTCGTGCAGACGGTCATCTTCGGCGCCATGAGCTCGGCGGCGGGGCTGGCCGAGGACCTGCACAAGGGCATCATTGAGCGCTTCCGTGCCCTGCCGATGAGCCGCTCGGCGGTGCTGGCCGGTCGCACCACCTCCGACCTCGTCCGCAACTTCTTCGTGATGATCCTCATCACGATCGTGGGCTTCGCCGTGGGCTTCCGCATCGGCACCAATTTCGGCTTGTTCTGCTGCGGTGTGCTGGTGATCCTCTTCTTCGCCTATGCGCTGAGTTGGGGCTTCGCCTACATCGGCCTCTCAGCGCCCAACGCGGAGACGGCGCAGGTCATGGTCTTCCCGCTGATCTTCCCGCTGCTCTTCGCCTCATCGGCCTTCGTGCCCGTGGCGAGCATGCCCGGTTGGTTGCAGGTCTTCGCCGCGCACCAGCCGGTGACCCAGGTCGTGAACGCCTCGCGCTCGCTGATGGTCGGTGGCCCGCTGCACGACTCGGGCGCCGTGTGGTCGGCCCTGTTGTGGACGGTCGGCCTGCTGGTCGTCCTGGCGCCCGTCGCGGTTCGCAAGTACCGCAAGGTGGCCTGAGGCCGCTTACTCCTCGCCGGTGCGCCGGCGCAGCTCGTCGAGCAGGCCGGCGATGGGCACCCGGACCTGGTCGGTGGAGTCGCGGTCGCGGATGGTGACGGCGTTGTCCTCGA
>DATCEZ010000244.1:0-5145 GCA_036509775.1 Acidimicrobiales bacterium | reverse complement strand
GGGGTCGGTGATATTGGCTTTGCGCACCCCACGGGGTCGCACCGGTGTCGCCGTCGGTTTGGGGCCCCTGAGCTTGTGGCCGGTGGCCTCCTCCTTGGCGGCGCGTTCGGCCATCTTGGACTCGTAGTCGCGCCCGGACTGGGCCTCGAGTTGTTGGAGCGCCTCTTTGATGCGAGCCCGGCGGTCTTCGCGCCGGCCCCAGCCCTCGGCCGGTTCGGCGCCGGATCGATCGCCAAAGCGCGCATCCTCTTCGGCGTCGGCCGCTTCGGCCTCTCTCAGGATCTGGGCAGCCAGCTCCTCTTTGGTGCGGTTGGCTTCGAAGGAGGCGTCAGCGGCCATCTTGGTGCCGTCGATGGCGACCAGGCTGGTGTCGACGAGACCGCCCGCGATGCACAGACCAAGGACCTGGGCGAAGAGCTCGGCGATGGCCTCTTGGTGACGAGCCCGGAACCTGGCCAAGGTGGCGTGGTCGGGCCGCTGGTTGGCGGCGAGCACCCGATAGGCCACGTCGTCGACGAGGTGGGCCTCAATGCGCCGGCTGGAGCGCTCCCCGCTGGAATACGCGTAGAGCAAGACGGCCAGCATGAGAGCGGGGTCATACGTCGCCCCGCCGCGACCGTCGTCTCGATAACTCGCGTAGAAGGCACTCAGATCGAGGGCATCGACCACGTCGGCCACGAACCAGGCCAGATGGTCCTCGGGCAACCAGTCGCGCAGCGACGGCGGCATCAAGAACTGCTGGTCACGATCAAATCCGCGCACGTTGATCGGCATCCCAAATTCTCCCGCGCCAACCTAAACGCGGGCAGGATGGTCAGGATTCGTGCGACAGCCTCTGCTTTGCCGACATCATCATGGCGTGGTGCACCGAAATGGCTGGTCTATGAGTGGGAACCCCAACGAGGAGCTGACCGTGGCTGGCCCCACGGGTCGGGTCATGGTGTCGCGCCCTTCGGCGCTGTGGTCCAGGGTCAAGGCGGGTCGGCGGTCGGGTGGGTCGGGATGAGCCAATCGTTTCTCTGACCTAGGCGCGGGACGACCACCCGTCAGCTCGGCGTGCAGGGCGTCGGATTGAAGGAAGGCGGAGCCGTCGTCGTGGTGGTTGTGACGCCTGACGAGGAACCAGATCCACCCCCTCCCGACGATGTCGTCGGGCTGGTCGGCGCCACCGTCGTGGGGGTGATGGTCGGCGGCGGATTGGGGTAGCCGGCGGCGTCGGGCGGCGGATTCGTCGGCGTCGTCAGGTCGGATCCGAACGTGTTCACCAGCATCTGCTGCGCCTCGGGCTGCTGCACGGTCAGCACGTCACCGAGGTCGCCGAAACCGTTGGCCGCCTCGGTGGGGAGCGTCTGGGCCTGCAGCGCGGACGGGTCGAAGGACCGGTAGTCCAGCGCCAGCCCGATCAGCTCGTTGATCCCGAAGCCGTCGTCGATGGTGACGCCCTGGTGGATCGATCCGATGAACGCGTTCACCGTCAGCGGGTTCACCTTCGACTTGGCCGAGGTGATCAGGGACCGGATGAACACATCCTGGCGCTGAATGCGGCCGAAATCACTCGTCCCATCGTACTGCCAGTAGCCGTGGGAGTAGTACTCGTAGTGGCGGGCCCGGGCCACGGCGAGGGCCTGCGCCCCGTTCAGCAACTGGCACCCAGGCGTCGCGATGTCGAGGCCCGAATAGGAGTCCTTGGCCGGGTAGGGGAAGTCGAGGTAGATGCCCCCCAGGGCGTTGACGGCGTCCTGGAAGCCAGCGAAGTCGACCTGGACCACGTGGTTGATCGGAATGCCGAAGTTGGCCGTGATCGTCTTGACCAGCTGGTCGGGCCCAGAGTTGTACGACGAGTTGATGCGGTTGTAGGTGCCGTATTGCGAGGTGTCGGGCGACAGCATGGAGACGACGGTGTCCCGCGGGATGGAGATGATCTGGATCTGCTTGGTGGACGGCGTGACACGCCACAGCTGCACGACGTCGCTGCGCTGCCCGGTGACGACGGAGGCCGACCCGAAGGCCTGGCTCGACTCCCCGACCCGGCTGTCCGAGCCGATGACGAGGATCGTGAAGGGCGCGCCGCTGGCCGCTGCGACTTCGGCGTTGATGTGCACCTTGTTGATCTGGTTGTAGCGGTACCAGATGTAGCCGTACCCGCCGCCGACCACGGCGGCGATGAGGACGATCAAGGAGCAGAGCGCCACCACCGTCTTCTTGGTCGCGCTCCACTTGGGCTTGCCGCTGCGCCGGGCCTTGGACTTGCCGCTGCGCCGGGCCTTGGACTTGCCGCCCGACGAATCGATGCGGGCCCCAAGGGCACGCAGGCCCGACTCGTTGGCCATGCTCGCACCGGCACCGGCACCGGCACCCGCTCCTGCACCCGCACCGACTGCCGCGCCGGCACCGGCAGCACCGCCCCGGCCTTCTGGTCCCGTGCGCATCTGGCGCCCGAGCGCGGCCAGACCCTCTTGGTTCGCGTGCTTACCGCGACGCTTGTCGGGGGAGCGATCCGACCCGTCGCCCGTCGGACGACCGTTCGCCATGGGGAAGAACGGTACCAAGCACCGCCACGCAGGTGGCGGCAGGCCGCCACCGGGGTGTCCCGGCGCGCCGGCCGCCGCGGCTCAGCGTTTGTCCTGGTACCCGGCGTATCCGGTCTGCTCGAGCCGCAACGCCAACGCTGCATCGCCCGTGTCGACGATGGAACCGTCGACCAGGACATGCACGACGTCCGCCTCGAGTTGCTCGAGGAATCGGCTGAAGTGGGTGATGGCCAACAGGCCAACGCCCCACTCGGTGGTCGCCTTCTGCAGGTGGCGTGCCACCTCGCCCAACGCGTCGACGTCGAGGCCCGAGTCGATCTCGTCCAGGATGCACACGGCAGGACGGATCACACCGAGCTGGACCATCTCCGTGCGCTTGCGCTCGCCCCCCGAAAGGTCGACGTTCAGGGGCCGGCGCAGCAGGCGGGCGTCGAGCCCGACCGCCTTGGCTTCCTCTTCCATCCGCTCCTGCAGCGTGGCCTCGGGCACTGGGCCCACCTCCCTGACGCTGCCGCCGGCGGCCGCCGCGGCCAGGAGCGAGTGCAGCCCCACCCCGGGCACTTCCACCGGATTCTGCAGTGCGAGGAACAACCCGGCGCGGGCCCGCTCCCAGGCTGGCCGGCCGACGAGCTCGACCCCGTCCATGGTGATGGAGCCCGAGGTCACCTCGGTGCCCGGACGCCCCATCAGGGCATGGGCCAGGGTGCTCTTGCCCGAGCCGTTAGGCCCCATGATCACGTGGACCTCGCCGCTGCGCACCGTGAGGTCGATGCCGTGCAGGACCTCTTTGCCCCCGGCCTTGGCGTGCAGGTCCCGGACCTCGAACACGTGGTCGGCCGTCACGGGAGCACCACCGCCACAGTGGTGTCGTCCACCACGAGCTCGTAGACGGCCACGGGCTGCGTGGCCGGCAGCGAACAGGCGGCGCCGGTCAGCAGGTCGAAGGTGCTGCCGTGGCGGGGGCACTCAATCTGGCAGTCCTCCGCCCAGACCTCGCCTTCGGACAGCGAGTAGTCCTCATGGCTGCACTCGTCGTCCACGGCGTAGAAGTCGTCGCCGATGCGCACCAGCGCGATGCGATGGCCGGGTACGTCGAAGCGACGCGCCTCACCGGGGGCCAGGTCGTTGGGGGCGCAGAGCGCCACGGTTTCAGACACCGGCGGGCAGTGCTCGGTCACCGAGCGCGACTTCCAGGCGCTCGTGCACTTCGCGCTGGAGGAACGGGATGACTTCGGGGACGGGTGAGCGGTCGATGATGGCGTCGAAGAAGCCGCGCACGATGAGACCCTCGGCCACTTCGGGTGCCACGCCGCGCGATTCGATGTAGTAGCGCTGGTCCTCGTCGACGGGGCCCACCGTGGAGGCGTGGGCGCAGCGGACGTCGTTCTCCAGAATGTCGAGGTTGGGTACCGAGTCGGCGTGCGCCCCCTCGTCGAGGACGAGATTGTGGTTGGTCTGGCGGGCGTCGCTGCGCACCGCCCCGCGATGGACCCGGATCAGTCCGCTGTAGACCGAGCGCGACGTGCCGGCGACCGCGCCCTGGCACAGCAGCTCGCTCGTCGTGCGAGGGGCCACGTGGTCCTGCAACGTGCGGATGTCGTGCACCTGGGTCCCGTCGCCCAGGTAGGCGGACAGGATTTCGCTGCGGGCGTCCTTCCCCTCGACCGAGACGTCGGCCCGGACCCGGTCGTAGGCGGCCCCCAGACCGACGGTGAAGGTGCGCAGCGAGGACTTTCCCAAGCCGCGTCCGGCCAGCCGGGCGATCGACCAGGCGGCGTTGCCAAAGATCTGCACGGAGACGTAGTCGAGTGACGCGCCGTCGGCCGCGGCCAGCTCGGTCACGGGCACGATGAGGCTGCGGTCGGCGCCCTCAGCCCCGGCGAAGACCTCCACCACGGACACTTTCGATCCCTCGCGGGCGCGCACGCTCGTCCGGGGGAAGGCCGACGCACTGTCGCACCAGTGCACGATGAGCACGGGCGCCTCCACGTGCACGCCCTCGGGGACGTCGACGAAGACCGGGTCGGGGGCGAAGGCGTCGTTGAGCCGCACCAGCGCGTCCCCGCCCTGCTGCACGGACCCCAGCGCTTCGGCCGACCCGGGCACGTCATCGGCCCGCCCGAAGTCGAAGTCGCCGCTCGATCCCGTGAAGACGACCGCCCGCCCGTTGTGTACGAGCACGCTGCCGGCCACCGCACCCAGGGCTGCGTTGACCGCGGCAAGCAGCTGGTCCCCCGCCGGGACCGGTCCCTCGTTGGCCGGCGGCTCGAAGTCGTCGAGCACCAGGCTGTTGATCGGCGTGTAGCGCCAGACCTCTTCACTGTCGGATGGCAGCTCGCACGAGGTCAGCGCCTCGTAGCCGGCGGCCCGCCGTCGGCGGAGCCACTCGGGCCCGTCCAGGGCCGCGGAAGCCTCAGCGGTGAAGGTGTGCAGGGTACGTCCTCTTTCGGGATCGCCAATGTGGCCCATGCACTCTACTGGCCCCCCGCTGGCTTCCCTACCTGGCGCGTTAGCCTTTCCCGGCATGGGAGAGATCGTCGAATTCGAGTCACCGGTACTGCGCATTGAAGCCGGAGGGGAGGGCGTGGCCACCTTGTGGCTGGACCGCCCCGAG
>DATCEZ010000243.1:0-7457 GCA_036509775.1 Acidimicrobiales bacterium | reverse complement strand
AGCGAAATAGCGGGGTAGTGATCCGCTCGGGACGCTCGCACCGTTGGTGCGCGCCTCCTGCACGTGGCCGAGGTCCACCCAGTAGGGAAGAATCGCCGGCGCCAGGTAGTCGCCGCCGGCACCGGGCTCCACGGCGAAGTGGCTGCCGTCGCTCTGGCGCACGGGGACGCCGTTGAGAGTCTCGGTGTAGTTGCCACCGGGGCAGACGTAGGAGTTCAGGTCCTGCACGTAGACCTGGCCGGGGTGCTGCGCCGCCACCTTTTGGAGCAGTCCGTTGTAGGCCTCCTGTCGCGCCGCGCTGTCCTGTGGCCACGGCTGACCGTTCGGCTGCTCGCCCGTGCTCTGGCAAGGCTTGGTCTCGAAGATCATGAGCGCGCCGTGGTCGGTGGCGATCTGCACGGCCTTTTGCAGCTGGCTCTCCACGTAGTCGGCGAAGGTGGGGTTCAAAATATTGGTCATGTGCCCGCGGTAGAGGCGGTCGAGTATCTCGCTGCCGCCGGCCAGGAGCACCACCACGTTGGGCTGCAACTGCTTGACCCAGTCGGTCCACGCCGCCGTCCAGGCCAGGCAGGGCACGTTCTGCTTCGGCCCGAAGACCCCGCCGGGCGGGCAGTTCGCGCTCTGTGGATCGGGCATGCACGGTGCGCCGACGACGAAGGTCCCGCCCGACTGCTCACCTGTGGTCCCGTCCGCGACGCCACAGCCGAGGATCCCCTCATTGAGGAGATGCAGGTCGTCGTACGTCTTCGGATGAGCCTTCAGGGCGGCATCGAGTCCGATGCCGAGCGTCAAGGCCTGGGAGTCGCCGACCAGGAGGACTCGGGTCCGCGTCGTGGCGTAGATGCTGGGGACTGTGGCCGTGATGGCCGTCGCTGGAACCGTCCCGGTGGCAGCGGCTCCGACCGCAATCGTGTCAGTTGCGGGCATCGTGGCCAACACGATTGCCAGGACGACGACCCCGATGGCGGGAGCCGTGAGGATGCGCGCTCGGAACGATGTGAAAAAGGTTCCCTGCCGGATCGGCCGCTCGACGAGGTAGAAGGACAACAGCGCCACGCCGACGGTGGGGATCACGCGCACGACGTAGAGAGGCCAGCCGCTGAGACCGGTCCGTTGCTCGTTGATGAAGGTGAAGAGCGGGAAGTGCCACAGGTACATGCCGTAGGAAATGCGTCCGATGAAGGTGAAGAGCGGGAACGAGAGCACCCGGGCTACGACGGAGGTCTGAGCGCACGAGACGCTCAGGAGGACGCAGGCACAGGCGATGGCCGCGAGGAGGAATCCCCCTCGGTACACGAAGGCATCGTCGGAATGCAGCGAGGTGCAGAGGATGCCGCTGACGACCAGGCCGACGAGGCCGATCAGGGTCAACACGCCGCGAGCCAGCGGCGTGCGGGCTTGCCAGTCCTGTTCGTCCCCCTTGCGGTTCCGACCCGCCCAGAGCGCCAGACCGAGGGCGAGGGTGGCTCCCACCAACACGGACTGGGCGTGCGTGTCCGTGCCGAAGTAGAGCCGGTTGATGTTGGTCGGGTTGTAGAGGAGAGCCATTTCCGTGGCCGACGCGATGGCCCCGACCACGGCGACGACCAGCAGTACGCGCAGTGAGCGGGTGAGCTTCAGAACGGCCAGGAAGACAAGTGGCCAGACGAGATAGAATTGCTCCTCCACCGCCAGGGACCAGGTATGGATCAGGGGCGACGTCAGGCCGGTCATGTGGAAGTAGTTGGAGCCCGACGCGATGTAGTGCCAATTGGCGAAATAGAAGAGTGCGGAGAGTGCGTCGCCCCGAAGCGTCGGGTAGGTCCCGGCCGGGACAAAGATGCCGTACAGGACAGCCACGCCGAGCAACATGAAGAAGAGGGCGGGGAGCAATCGCCGGGCGCGGCGGGCCCAGAACGCCCCCAACTTGATGGTCCCGCGCTTGCGCCATTCGACGATCAGGAGCGAGGTGATGAGGAAGCCCGACAGAGCGAAGAAGCTGTCGAGAAAGAAGAAGCCGCCTCCGGTGAGATAGACGCCGCCGTGCACGCCGAGGATGCCGATCATGGCGACGCCTCGGATGCCGTCGAGCGCGGGCAGGTAAGCCAGCGTCGCCCCCTTGCGCGGAGCGTCGGGAGAGACGCGCGCAGCCACCGCCGGAGGTTACCGGCGCAGCGAGGCCCCCAGGGGTGCAGCCTGCGCCCGAGGCCCGCCGACGAGCAGGCCTGGCTAAAGTCACGGCGCACTGCACCACGAGGTGTCAAGGGGGATGTCCATGAGGTGGATCAGACGGCCCGATTCGATCGCGCCCAGGGGTGGGACAGCAGTCGCCGCGTTGGCCACACTGGTTGCCCTATTCCCGCTTGGCCTGGCCGTCCAGGGAGCCGGTGCCGCCACCTCGACGTCGCCCGACGTGAGTTTCCACACCGCAGCCACCTTGACCGGGCCCATCACTGTCGGGCACATCGTCGAGCCCGAGTCCGTCCACCCGCCCGACCTCGCCGCCAATGGCTACGTGGAGCACGAGTACTTCGCGTCGGGGACCGCCACGGCGTTCAAGGCTGACTCCATGCCCAGCGACGGCAAGTGGACCGTCACACCGACGACCACCGCCGGCTACAAGACCAGGATCCTGGTGCGCACGCCCACGAACCCGGCACACTTCAACGGCACGGTGATCGTCGAGTGGATGAACGTGTCGGCCGGCGAGTCCGCACCCGATTGGGACTTCCTCAATCCGATGTTGATGCGCGACGGCTACGCCTACGTCGGCGTCTCGGCCCAGGCGCTGGGAGTGGACGGCGGGAAATCCCTCCTCGGCACACCCGGCGCAACAACCGCGAACGGCGGGCTCGTCGGTGACGAGCCGGCGCGCTACGGGTCGCTGCACCACCCCGGCGACCAGTATGCGTTGGATATGTACGCCCAGATCGGTCAGGCCCTGCGCGCCCCGCACGACACAGCTCTGGGCGGCCTGAAGCTCAAGCACATCCTTGCCGTCGGTGAGTCCCAGTCCGCCTTCTACCTGACGACGTTCGCCGACGCCATCCAACCGCGCACCAACGTCTACGACGGCATCTTCATCCACAGTCGGGGCGGTTCTGGCGCCTCACTGGCCGGCACCTCCATCGCCTCGAGCAGTGGGCCGGACAACCTGCGCATCCGCACTGATCTGAAGGTCCCGGTCTTCATGTCCGAGACCCAGACCGACCTGATTCAGCTCGGGTACGCCCCGGCGCAGCAGCCCAACACCGACAAGATCCGCACGTGGGAGATCGCCGGCACGTCCCACGCCGACGCCTACTTCGTCGGCGCGGCGGCGAGCATCCTCGGCTGCACCACGCCGGTGAACAGCGGCCCGCAGCACAACGTGGTCCAGGCCGCGTTCACTGCCTTCGACAAGTGGGTGGACAACGGCACGCCACCGCCGAGCCCACCGCCGTTCAAGCTGTCGAGCACACAACCGGCCACGTTGGCGCTCAATGCGGACGGCAATGTCATCGGGGGAGTCCGGACGCCGGCGGTCGACGTACCGGTCTCCACGCTCAGCGGCGCACCAGCCGCCGGCGCTAACGCGATCTGCTCTCTGTTCGGGTCCACGGTCGCCTTCACCCCGGCGCAGCTCGCCAGCCTCTACGGGTCGCAGAGCAACTACGTCGCCCAGTACACGAAGAGCCTGAACAAGGCGGCCGCCGGCGGGTACATCCTTAGCGCCGACAAGGCCTCGTTGCTGGCCCAGGCCCAGCAGGTGCAGTTCCCCGCCTCGTAGGGCTCAGTCGGCGCTGGTCCACGACGCACCGACCTGGCGCAACGTGACGCTGATGCGGCCGTCGATGCCGAGCTCTGGAGGAGCGCTGCCGGCGTAGGTCTTGGGCACGCCGTGAAAGGCGAGCCGTGACGGCCCGCCGAAGACGAAGAGATCGCCGCTGGCCAACTCGACGTCCCTGTAGGGACGGCTCGGCCGCTCCGTGTTGCCGAAGCGGAAGATGCAGCGGTCACCCAGGCTGATGGTCACAACCGGCGAGCCGGCCGCGACGACCTCGGCGCCCTCAATCTTGTCCTGGTGGAGACCGAGCTTCGCCCCCGCCTCGTAGAGGTTCACGATGGCGGCGTCGTAGGCAACGGGCTCGAACCCGCTCGCGGCGCAGGCCGCCGCGCCGAGCCGTTGCAGGAGAGGCGGGAACTCCTTGACGGGAGCGCCGTCGCCGTCGTCGCAGGTGCGGCTGTAGCAGTAGGGGTACCAGTGCCAGCCCAGGCACACCGCGCGCGTCGAGAAGGGGGCCCCGTTGGGCATGGACGGCCGGCGCAACCCGGCAGGCGGCGCGGCCCACACCCGGAAGGCGTCGGCCAGCTCGAGCTGCGCCGCACCACCCAGCCAGCCCGGCACCCAGACGGCCCCCGGCGCCACCTCGACCGGTCCCGACGCCGCATGGGCCAACGGAAAGCCCAGCTGGCTCATCGCCGGGCCTGTGCCACGCGGGGACATCTGGCGGGCGGGGTCATCGAGACAGTGTGCCTCGGTCGCCGTGCGCAGGCTGGCGGGAAACGGACATGGAGGCCCGCACCGAACTACCCCGGGCGCCGCAGCTCGGCGAACCCGTTGCGGATGACAACACTGTTCGCATTCGTCGCCTCGAAGGCAACGCGGTCCTCGCCGAGACTGCAGGTCCGCACGGTCAGATCCTGCTGGAGGTAGGCCGGAGAGGCGAACTGCACGGCGAGCCGCTGCAGCCGGGACGGGTCGTCTGGACACACCGTGGCGACCACCGCTCGTGCGCACAGGGCCATGGTGCAGAGCCCATGGAGGAATGGGCCGGCGAAGCCGCTGCGCCGGGCCGCCTCGACGTCGAAGTGGTGGTCCGAGAAGTCGCCGGAGAGCTCGGCGTAGCGGCGCACCATGTCCGCGTCAATGCGGATGACCTCCTCGCCGATGGCCTGCTCGGGGTCGCAGCCGTTCCCGCCATGCGCAGGAAGTTCCGGTCCTATCTCGTCGGCGCTGGTGCCCAGCAGCACCGTCGTCCACCATTGCTCGGCGACAAGCCGATCCAGAGCGTCGTACGTCCGGTGCAGCAACGTGACGCGCAGGTTGTCCTTCGACCTCCTGGCACTGTGCATCTCGACCAGCGAGTGGAGTTCCTCTCCGGGCCTGATCGCTCTGTGGAGAACGAGGTCGTGTCGGCCGTGGACGCCCCCATGCGCTGCGGCGAAGACGGACTCGGGGACGAGCTCGAAGATGGCGGCCATCTGCGGGGCGTACGTCTGCGTGGCGATGGCGGTCGGGGGCAGGGCCGTGCCGTCGAAGTAGGAGGGGGTGTGGTCCAGGGTCGCGGTGGCCAGAGCCGCGGCCATGTCACTGTCGAGCACGAGATCGTACGGCCCCGATCGATCGCCGGACCGAAGTCGTTCAACCGCCATGTCACCCGATTCAAGCAGGCGGCCGGAGTGCCGCACCAACGTGCCGGGTCCTGTCCGCGCCATGCGTCCTCAGACACTCGCCGAAGAGCTGGGCCAACCCGGAGCCCAGGAGCTGCTTCGTTCGGCACCCCTGGCCCGGCTCGCCTACAACGGTCCCGACGGCTACCCACGGGTCGTCCCGTGCGGCTTCTTCTGGACCGGCGAGGCGATCGTCGTGTGCACGGCCACGACGGCCACGACGGCCCCGAAGGCCGGGCCCTGGCGGCCCACCCCAACATCGCGTTGACGATCGACTCCGCCGGCACGTCCGCTGCCGCACAGTCGCTTCTCGTACGCGGGACCGCTCGGCTGGACACCGTGGACGGTCGCCGACGAGTACCTCCAGGCGGCTGCCAAGACGATGGAGGGAGCGGACCTGGCCGGGTCGAGCAGTCGGTGCGCGCCACCTACGAGCAGATGGTCCGCATTTCGGTCACGCCGGCGTGGGCGCGCTTCTTCGACTTCGAAGTCGGGCGGTTGCCCCGCCACTTGGAGGAGGACGTCACCGGTTAGCGCCGAAGCACGGCCCACGGCGCTCACGATGTATCAACGATCTGGTTTATACAATTCCGCAATGGTCACGAAGGCCACCGGCGGCCCCTCGTTGACCCGGCCCAGAATCGCTGCGGCACACGCCTCCGGCGTCGCCGCCGACGTGTCCACTTCCAAGTCGTACACGCCAGGATCGTGCACCGCCCGCTCCCAGCGGAAGACGACATCGGGGATCGACCCGTCGGGCTCGCTGGTGACGTAGCGCCCGCCTTGGCCGCCGGCGTCGCCGGGATCGGCATCGCGCCGGGCCATGATCACTTCCACCGGGCAGCGGACGCCGATGAAGTACGCCGGCAGGCCCTGCAGCAGGACGGCCGTACGGGCCAAGATGCCCAAGGGCTTCGAGTAGTCGTCGTGATGGCCGACGTCGACGACCACATCGATGCCCGCACGGCTCCACGCCGCCACCGCCGAATACAGGGCCGCGAAGAGTGTCACCACGACGTCTTCGAGGTCAGGTCGCTCCCCACCGGGGCGCAGGCCGATGCCTGGCCGCAAACCTGGGGGGATGACCTCGGCCATCGCATCGACGCCGAAGTTGAGCCACAACGAATCCGAAGACTCCTGGAGGGCGCCGGCGATGCGACTTTTCCCCGAGCGCGGCGTCCCGTTCAGGACGACGATGGTCCCGGGATCCACTTCCTCGTCGATGCTCAGGCCGTCTCCTGCGTCGGCATGACCTGGTGCGCCGGCACCGGGTAGTTCGGCATGGCACTGGAGGGCGCCGCCTCCAGGACCGACGTACTGGTGCAGCCCTCGGCCAGGACATTGGCCATCTGGTCCTTCGACGTGCTGGGCAGCTTGGGCACCGTCGGGTCGCTGCGCTTCGGGTGCAGCGACGAGGTCAGGTCGCCCGCCGTGTGGCGGCGCCACGCCGAAATGTTGGGTGCCTTGACCCCGAAGCGCTCTTCGAGGAACCGCAGCTGCGATGTGTGGTCGAACACCTCGGACGCCACGTGTCCGCCGCGGCTGAAGGGTGAGAGGACGAGCATCGGCACCCGGAAGCCCATGCCGACCGGGCCGGCCATGCCGCCCGCGTCGTCGGGCAGCGGTGAGACCGTGACGTACTCGCCGGCCGTCCCCTTCGGTGCCACCGGCGGCGGCACGTGGTCGAAGAAGCCGTCGTTCTCGTCGTACATGATGAACAGCACCGTCTTCGACCACACCTTGGGATTGGAGACCAGGGTGCTGATGACGTTGTGGGAGAACCACATCCCGAGGGCCGGAGCCGACGGCGGATGTTCGTCGTAACCGTTCGGCGGCGTGATCCACGACACCTGGGGCAGGGTGTCGTTCTTGATGTCGCTCACGAAGTCGTTCGGGAACACCGGCCCGAAGGCCTTCTGGTAGAGCGACGAGGACGAGTCCATGAACTGCTTGAAGTACAGCAGGATGTTGTCCGAGATGGCCATGGCCACACCCGAGGTCGGTTGGTACTCGGCTCCGGGCGCGTTGTAGACCTTCCACGACAC